>NZ_JBSGZP010000148.1:0-12993 GCF_053611065.1 Streptomyces sp. NPDC054840 | reverse complement strand
CCGATACGCGCCCCGGCGCCGATCCCTGACGGATCCCTCACCCCCGCGGGGACGCGGAGACGCGGGTGGGACGCGAGACGCGGGTGGGCCCCCCCCCGACGGATTTGGCCCCCCCGGCCGAAACGCATGACGAGCCCCCCTGTGCGCGGGGGCCGTCCGAGGTCAGCGGACCTCGGTGATCTCCGGGCCCCGTTCGAGCTGCCCCATGCCACCGCCGAAGCGGGAGCCTTCCTGGTCGTCCGTCTGCACGCCGTCCGGCACCATCTGGGCGTCGTTCGGCAGCTTCAGGACGATCGGGTCGCGGGGAGCCATCGGGCCGTCACCGCGGACGACGACGGTGTCCCGGAAGATCTGCTCCAGCACACCCGCCGACTCGGGGCGCACCGCGCCCTGGCCGGAGATGACGCCGCGCAGGAACCAGCGCGGGCCGTCGACGCCGACGAAGCGGACCAGCTGGGCGCCGGTCTGCCCGTCCGGGAGCGGTACGGGCACCTGGGCGCGCAGCTCCCAGCCCAGCGAGCCCTGGGCCTCGTCGATGATGCCGCCCTGCTGGGTGATACCCGCGGCGATCTCCTCGCGGACCTCGCCCCAGATGCCCTCCTTCTTGGGCGCGGCGAAGGCCTGCAACTGCACGGCACTGTCACCCAGGACCACGGTCGCGGCCACGATCGCGTCACCGGCGACCTCGACGCGCAGCTCCATGCCCTCGACGCCGGGTACGAGGATGCCGCCCAGGTCGACCCGGCCGTCGGCCGGGTTCCCGAGCACCTCGGAGATGTCCCAGGGGCCGTCGGGCCGCGGGGCCGGCGGCAGGTTCACCCTGCGCGGCTGGGCAGCGCTCTCCTGCTCGCCCGCTTCGTCCTGCTCAGCGCCGACGCCGTCTACGACCTGCTCGGCCGCGCCGCCGTCCTTGGCGGAGTCGTTCTTCTTGCGACGTCCGAACACGTCACTGTCCTTCCCGGTCGGTTACGACCGAAGCGTAGCCATTCCCACCCTGCTGACCAGCCCCGGATCCGGCCACGGCCGCATGACCGCCGGTGGAGCCGAAGCCCCCCTCGGCCCGGGCCGAGCCGGGAAGTTCCGCCACCTCGTGGAAGCGCACCTTCTCGACCCGCTGGACAACCAGCTGGGCAATGCGGTCGAAACGCTCGAACCGGACGCTCTCGCGAGGGTCGAGATTGACCACGATCACCTTGATCTCCCCACGGTACCCGGCATCCACCGTCCCCGGGGCATTCACGAGCGCGAGCCCGCAGCGTGCGGCCAGGCCGGACCGCGGGTGCACGAAGGCCGCGTACCCGTCGGGCAGGGCGATCGAGACACCGGTGGGCAGTACGGCGCGCTCGCCGGGCTCCAGCTCGGCGGCCTCGGTGGTGACGAGGTCGCAGCCGGCGTCACCGGGGTGCCCGTATGCCGGAATCGGCACCTCCGGGTCGACGCGGCGGATCAGTACGTCGACCGGCCGGTGGGAGTCGTGGTTGCTCTGGGACATCAGGGGTTCACCTCAAAGGCGCGTGCGCGCCTGACCTGGTCCGGGTCGGCCATCGCCGCCTGGATCTCCTCGGGCCGTCCGTTGTCGATGAAGTGGTCGACCTTCACCTCTATGAAGAGGGCGTCGGCACGTACGGCGACCGGGCCCTGCGGTCCGCCTATCCGGCCGACGGCCGTGCAGTAGATCTTCCGCCCGGCGACGGCTGTGACCTCGGCCTCCAGGTACAGCACGGTGTCCACCGGCACGGGCCGCACGAAGTCGGTCTCCAGCCGCCCCGTCACCGCGATGACGCGCAGCAGCCAGTTCAGGGAACCCAGCGTCTCGTCGAGCGCGGTGGCGAGCACCCCGCCGTGAGCCAGACCGGGTGCGCCCTGGTGCGCGGGCTTGACGGTGAACTCGGCGGTGATGGACACGCCCTCGCCCGCCCGGGCCTCCAGGTGCAGTCCGTGGGGCTGGCCCCCGCCGCAGCCGAAACAGTGCTCGTAGTGCGCTCCGAGGAGCTCGCCGGGGGCGGGCGCGTCAGGATGCCTGACCGGCGCGGCGGCGTCGGCCGGGGGCGTCAACGCTGTGTTTCGTCCACTCACAGCCGCAGACCTTACCCGCGCGGCTACCCACCGGTCGCCTCGTGGCAGGCTTGACCGTATGCAGCTCTCCCCCGCGCACCACGACGAACGTCTGACCGCCCCCCGCTCCTGGTGGGGCGTCGCCGTACTGGTCGGCCTCGCCTGCGCCTTGATGCTGCTGCCGCTGGGCACGATGCCGCTGCTCGCCGGGCTGGTCGGGGGCACGGCGCTGGCCGGGCTGGTGGTGAGCTCGTACGGCTCCGCGCGCGTGCGCGTGACGGGTGGTGCGCTGGCGGCCGGGGACGCACGGATCCCGGTGACGGCCCTGGGCGAGCCCGAGATCCTCGACGCCGAGGAGTCGCGCGCCTGGCGCACGCACAAGGCGGACACGCGCGCCTTCATGCTGATGCGCAGCTACGTGCCGACCGCGGTCCGGATCGAGGTCACCGATCCGGCCGACCCGACCCCGTACGTCTACGTCTCCACCCGTGAGCCGCAGGCCCTGGTGGCGGCCCTGCTCGCCGCCCGCACCCAGGCGGCCTGACCGGCCGGCGGGTCCGGTGGCCGGCCGGGGCGGATCGCCCCCGGCGGATGACCTCAGCCGTGCGCGGAGGGATCCGCGGCCTCCAGTGCGATCCTGGTGGCCTCGGGAAGGGGCTGTGCGGGCCCTTCCAGGGGCGGCAGGGAATTCAGGGCCTCCCAGCCCACAGCCCGCCTCCGCAGGTCACCACGGACCTTCTCGGCGAGTTTGCGGGTGTCCCGCCGGTTCATGACCGCGCCGACGGCGGCGCCCACCATGAACGGCATGAGGTTGGGCAGGCTGCGGAACATCCGCTTCATGATCTGCTGGCGCAGTTCGCGCTTCATCTGCCCGCCGAGCGCCGCGTTCAGCGTGGTCGGCTTGGTCAGGTCGACCCCGCGCTCCTCCGTCCAGGCGGTCAGGTAGGCGAGACTGCGCTCCTTGACCCCGCCCCGGGGGCGCCGGCCGTAGACCTCGTGGAGTTCTGCGATGAGCTTGAGCTCGATGGCCGCGACCGCGGTGATCTCGGCCGCCAGTTCCGCAGGCATGGCGGGCGGCACGGGCAGCATGGCCGCGGCGCCGATTCCCGCGCCGACGGTCGAGGTGGCGGCGCAGGCGCCCGAGACCAGCTTTTCGGCGAGCTGCTCGGGGCCGAGGCCCGGGAACTGCGCGCGCAGTGTCGCGAGGTCCCGAACCGGAACGCGCGGTGCGTTCTCGATGATCCTGTCGGTGATGTACAGGGCGGCGTCCCTGACACTTTCGCCGCCCTTGCGCACGCCGTTCTTGACGGCCTGCATCCGGCGAGCCCCGAAGCCGTGCCGGGACCCCTCGTCGGGATCGGTTTCCGACGGCGCCGCCGGGGCGGTGTCGGAAGGTAGGGCGATCGCCGCACTGGCGGAGCCGCCGGAAGCCCCAGGAGCCGTTTCCGGATCCATGGATGCCACCTGCGTCTCCGCCGGATCACCAGATTTCCGGAAGCGTCGCTTCCGAAAGGGTGTGGAGCCAGCCACGGCCGACGCCTGTCAGTCGCAGTCGCGACAGATCGGCTGACCGTTCTTCTCACGTGCCAGCTGGCTGCGGTGGTGCACCAGGAAGCAGCTCATGCAGGTGAACTCATCGGCCTGCTTGGGCAGGACCCGGACGGCCAGCTCCTCATTGGAGAGGTCCGCACCGGGAAGCTCCATGCTTTCGACAGAGTCGAATTCGTCCATGTCCGCGGACGAGGTCGACTTCTCGTTGCGCCGGGCCTTCAGCTCTTCGATGCTGTCGTTGTCGACGTCATCGTCGGTCTTGCGCGGGGTGTCGTAGTCCGTTGCCATTGTTCGCTCTCCCCCTCTGGGTGTTAGCGGTGTCTCAGCGCACGTAACGCACGAGAGGCCGGACTTGTGCCCGACCTGAGGCGGAGATTTTGCCTCACATCAAGGTCTGTTACTCAATCGACACCCAGCCGCCCGCCCGGAGGACGATTGGCTGGGATGACGAGCGGGACCGTACACGGTCCGGGGCCCGTAGTGCACAAACGCCACCCCGTGTATTTCCCGCCATCCGAGGGGCCGGAAACCCGGACTTCCCGGGCTTTCCGGCCGCGCCGGGGTCACCGAACGCACATGGCCCGACACCGGCCCCTGTGATCGATCACACAGGACCAGTTGTTTTCACAGAGCAGGCATTCAGCCAAAAGCGAACACGAGGCGGGGGGTCTCACAAGGGAAGAGTGACACGCATCACGAGGCCACCGCCTTCCCGGGGCATCGCCTGGATCCTGCCGCCGTGTGCGCGCGCCACGGAGCGCGCGATCGACAGACCCAGTCCGACACCCTTGTCGCTGCCCGTGCGCTCCGTACGCAGCCGCCTGAAGGGCTCGAAGAGGTTGTCCACCTCGTACGCGGGAACAACGGGACCCGTGTTCGATACCAGGAGGACCGCCTGATCATGCTGGGCCTCGGTGACGACCTCCACCCAGCCGTCCTCCGGCACGTTGTACCGGACGGCGTTCTGCACCAGGTTGAGGGCGATCCGCTCCAGCAGCACCCCGTTGCCCTGCACGACGGCCGGCGCGCGCTCGCCGCGGATCTCCACACCCTTCGCCTCGGCCTCGCCGCGCACCTGGTCGACGGCGCGCGAGGCGACCTCCGCCAGGTCCACGGGTTTGCGCTCGACGATCTGGTTCTCGCTCCGGGCCAGCAGCAGCAGGCCCTCGACCAGCTGCTCGCTGCGCTCGTTGGTGGCGAGCAGGGTCTTCCCGAGCTGCTGGAGCTCGATCGGCGCCCCCGGATCGGAGAGGTGCACCTCCAGCAGGGTCCGGTTGATCGCGAGCGGCGTCCGCAGCTCGTGCGAGGCGTTCGCGACGAACCGCTGCTGGGCCGTGAAAGCCCGCTCCAGCCGGTCGAGCATGTCGTCGAAGGTGTCGGCGAGTTCCTTGAGCTCGTCGTCCGGTCCGTCCAGCTCGATCCGCCGGGTCAGGTCGGAGCCCACGACCCGGCGGGCGGTGCGGGTGATCTTGCCGAGCGGCGAGAGCACCCGGCCTGCCATCGCGTAGCCGAAGGCGAAGGCGATGATGCTCAGACCCAGGAGGGCCATCAGCGACCGGCTCAGCAGGTCGTCCAGGGCATGCCTTCGCTGTTCCAAAACGCATTGGTTGATGGCGGCGGTGAACTGGTCGAACGGCTGGTTGGTGCCGCTCACGCCGGAGCAGGTGGTGCTGGTGACCTCGATGTTCTGACCGCGGACGATCGTGAACGGGATGGCGTTGCCCTGCCGCAGGGCCTGCGCCGCCAGCAGGTAGATGATCGACAGCAGCAGGATCCCGGCGATCAGGAACATCCCGCCGTACAGCAGCGTGAGGCGTATCCGGATGGTCGGCCGCAGCCACGGGAAGGGACCCTCGGGCTGGCCGGGGTCCCACGTCGGTTTCGGTGGCGCCGCCGGTGGCGCCGGGGTGGCCGCCATGCGCATCAGATCCGGTATCCGGAGCCGGGCACGGTCACAATGACGGGCGGCTCACCCAGCTTGCGGCGCAGGGTCATCACGGTCACCCGTACGACATTGGTGAAGGGGTCGGTGTTCTCGTCCCAGGCCTTCTCCAGCAACTGCTCGGCGGAGACGACGGTCCCCTCGCTGCGCATGAGCACCTCCAGCACCGCGAACTCCTTCGGCGCCAGCTGGACCTCCTTGCCTTCGCGGAACACCTCCCGGCGGTTCGGGTCCAGCCTGATGCCCGCCCGCTCCAGCACGGGCGGCAGGGCGACCGTGGTGCGCCGCCCGAGCGCCCGCACGCGGGCGGTCAGCTCGGTGAAGGCGAAGGGCTTGGGCAGGTAGTCGTCCGCGCCGAGCTCCAGCCCCTCCACCCGGTCGCTGACGTCGCCGGAGGCGGTCAGCATCAGCACGCGCGTGGGCATGCCCAGCTCGACGATCTTCCGGCACACGTCGTCCCCGTGCACGAGCGGGAGGTCCCGGTCGAGCACGACTACGTCGTAGTCGTTCACGCCGACCCGCTCCAGGGCGGCGGCACCGTCGTACACGACGTCCACGGCCATGGCCTCCCGGCGTAGTCCGGTGGCCACCGCATCGGCGAGCAGCTGCTCGTCCTCGACGACGAGTACGCGCACGTCGTTTCCTTCCTCCGAGCCCAGAAGGGCACACGTGTATTGCGTCGCCCATCCTGCCCGTTTCGGCCGTAAACCGGCTGTAAGGCGGCTCGTGGAGGGGCTGACGGGGCGGAAGTGGGGATTCCCTGGCCTTCCGAGGTTTCTGGGCCCAGGGCGCAGGGGAGGACGAGATCACACCCCATCCACTCCCTGACGGCGGACAGCCACGCCGCCGCCGACCCACGAAGAGGGGGCGAACCCACCCATGGACGCATTCACCGCGGGTCTCCTGCAGCGCATCAGGACCACGCAGTCGGACCTCAGGCACGCCCGCGAGACGGGCGACGACTTCCTCGCGGAAGTGGAACTGGCGGAGCTGGAGGATCTCCAGCGCCTGGCCGCCGAGCACGGTGTCCCGGTCTCGGCCGCCGTGCCCGCCTGCTGATCCCCCGATCGGCCGGCCCGCCTTCACCCGCACGACCCCTGCACGACTCCCGCACCGATCGAGCTTCTGCACGGCCTGTGCACGACGTGGACCCCGGGCGCCCGAGTGGCGTCCGGGGTCCGCGTGCTTTCAGTCGTGCCAGGCTCCGGACTCCTCCAGCAGCGGCTGCAGCGAGGCGAACACGGCCGGTGTGGCGGCCAGGGTCAACTCGCCCGAGGCCGGCTCACCGGGACGGCCCCCGCTCACGGCTCCGGCCTCCCGGGCGATCAGGTCACCGGCGGCGAGGTCCCACGGGTTGAGTCCCCGCTCGTAGTACCCGTCCAGCCGCCCGGCGGCCACGTCGCACAGGTCCAGCGCCGCCGACCCGCCCCGCCGGATGTCGCGCACCACCGGGATGATCCGCGCCACGACCTCGGCCTGATGGGCCCGCCGGGTCTGCACGTATGCGAAGCCGGTCCCCAGGAGCGCCTGGTCCAGCGGGGCCGCCGGCCGGCAGGCGAGGCGCGTCGTACCCAGCCACGCGCCGCCGCCGAGGACCGCGTGGTAGGTCTCCCCGCGCATCGGCGCCGCCACGACGCCCACCACGGTCTCGCCGCCGTACTCGGCCGCGATGGACACGCCCCAGCTCGGCAGCCCGTAGAGGTAGTTCACGGTGCCGTCCAGCGGGTCGACGACCCAGCGCACCCCGCTCGTCCCCGGGGTGTCCGCGCCCTCCTCGCCCAGCAGCCCGTCCTCGGGCCGCCGCTCGGCAAGGATGCCGGTGATCAGCTTCTCCGCCGCGATGTCCATCTCGGTCACCACGTCGATGGGGCTGGTCTTCGTCGCCGCCACCGCCAGGTCGGCCGGGCGGCCGTCGCGCAGCAGAGCTCCGGCCTGCCGGGCGGCCTCCAGGCCCACGTCCAGCAGTTCGGCCTTCAGCTCGTCAGAGATCACGGTCCCACTTCCTACGCGTACGGACTGTCCACGCCCGCGGCCGCCGGCCGGGGGCTCCGCGCCGGGCAGCAGCCCACCGCGCACAGGTCATGACTCTGCCCCAGCGTGCCGACCCAGCACTCCGCCGCCCGCTCGCCGCGCTCCTTGGCGGCCCGCTCCAGGACCAGCTCCCGTACGGCCCCGGCGAAGCGCGGATCGGCGCCGACGGTCGCGGACCGCCGCACGGGCAGGCCCAGCTCTGCCGCCTTCGCGGTGGCCTCGGTGTCCAGGTCGTAGAGGACTTCCATGTGGTCGGAGACGAAGCCGATGGGCACCATGACGACGGCGGGCGCACCGGCGGCGTGCAGGGCTTCGAGGTGGTCACAGATGTCCGGCTCCAGCCACGGGATGTGCGGGGCGCCGCTGCGGGACTGGTAGACGAGCTCCCAGGAGTGCGCCACCCCGGTACGTGCGGCGACCTCGTCCGCGATCACCCGGGCGACATCGAGGTGCTGCTTGACGTACGCCCCGCCCTCGCCGTGCCCGGTGTGGTCCTCGACCGGACCGGAGGTGTCCGCGGCGGCGGTCGGGATGGAGTGGGTGGTGAAGGCGAGGTGCGCGCCGGAGCGCACCTGCTCGGGCAGCGCGGCGAGCGAGGCCACCACCCCGTCGATCATGGGCTCCACGAAGCCGGGGTGGTTGAAGTAGTGCCGCAGCTTGTCGACCCGCGGCAGCTCCACGCCCTCCTCGGCGAGCGTGGCCAGCGCGTCGGCGAGGTTCTCGCGGTACTGCCGGCAGCCCGAGTACGAGGCGTACGCGCTGGTGGCGAGCACGGCGATGCGGCGGCGCCCGTCGGCGGCCATCTCCCGCAGGACGTCGGTCAGGTACGGGGCCCAGTTCCGGTTGCCCCAGTAGACCGGCAGGTCCAGCCCGTGCCCGGCGAAGTCCTTGCGCAGCGCGTCCAGCAGCTCGCGGTTGTGCCGGTTGATCGGGCTGACCCCGCCGAATCCGAAGTAGTGCTGCCCGACCTCCTTGAGCCGCTCGCGCGGGATACCGCGCCCGCGAGTGACGTTCTCCAGGAAGGGCACCACGTCGTCGGGTCCCTCGGGGCCACCGAACGAGAGCAGCAGGAGGGCGTCATAAGGGGCGGCGGAGCCGCCGTCGGGGGCACGGAGGTGGTCTGACATGCCTCGAATCCTGCCACCCGGCGTCCGCGCCCGGGCAACGGACCCGGCCCGTCCCACACCTCGGACAGAAGGTAAGGTCACCCTTACTTCCTGTCGGTATTTTCCCCATGCGGGTGTCTTGTCGGCGGACGTAACCTGTGTGAACCGACCACGTCCCTTACGGAGGGCACCACCTTGCCCAGTCCCTACCGCGCGATCTTCGCGGCCCCCGGCACCAAGGGGTTCACAGCCGCAGGCCTGCTGGGCCGGATGCCGCTGTCCATGGTGGGCATCGGTGTCCTCACGATGATCACCGAGCTGGGCGGCAGCTACGGGCTCGCCGGCGCGCTCACCGGCACCATCGCGCTCTCCGCCGCCGCCGTGGGGCCGCAGGTCTCGCGGCTGGTGGACCAGTACGGACAGCGGCGGGTGCTGCGCCCGGCCACCCTGATCGCGGCCGCCGCGGTCACCGGCCTGCTGGTCGCCGCGGCGAACGGCTGGCCGAGCTGGACCCTCTTCCCCTTCGCCGTCGTCGCCGGATGCGTGCCCAGCGTCGGATCGATGGTCCGGGCCCGCTGGACGGCCCTGTTCCGCGACACCCCCCAGCTGCACACGGCCTACTCCTTCGAGTCCATCGTCGACGAGCTCTGCTTCATCGTCGGCCCGCCGCTCGCCGCGACCCTCTCGGCCGGCTGGTTCCCCGAGGCCGGCCCGGTCGTCGCCCTCGTCTGTCTGGTGACGGGCGTGTGGTGGCTGACGGCCCTGACCGCCACCGAGCCCGAGCCGCACCCGCACCACGAGCACACCGACCGGTCCTCGGCCCTGCGCTCCCCCGGCCTCCAGGTCCTCGTCGCGACCTTCGTCGCGACCGGCGCGATCTTCGGCTCCGTGGACGTGGCCACCCTGGCCTTCGCCGCGGAGCACGGCGACAAGTCCCTCGGCGGGGTGTTCCTGGCGGTCTGGGCGTTCGGATCCTGCCTGGCCGGCATCGTCTTCGGCCTGCTCCACTTCAAAGGCAAGGCCGAACCTCGCTGGGTACTGGGCATCAGTGCGATGGCCGTGAGTATGATCCCCCTCCTACTGGCCGGGAACCTTCCGTTTCTGGCCGTGGCGCTCTTCGTCTCGGGCCTCGCCATCGCTCCCACGATGATCACCACGATGGCCCTGATCGAGGCGCACGTGCCACACGCGAAGCTGACCGAGGGCATGACCTGGATCAGCACCGGCCTCGCGGTCGGAATCGCGCTCGGGTCCTCCGTGACCGGCTGGGTCGTCGACTCAGCCGGGGCGCGGACCGGGTACGTCGTCTCGGTCTCGGCGGGGGTGGCCGCGGCGGCGGTTGCGTTCGCGGGATACCGCCGGCTGACGAGGCCGGCGCAAGGGGAGGTGCCAGCAATCGATGGGGACGGCGACAGCAGGGCAGAGCGGCAGGGAACGGATCGCGTGGCATAACTGGGCGGGCAACATCATCGCCACACCGGCCCGCACGGTGACACCGGCCTCGGTCGGAGAGCTCCAGGAGGCGGTCCGCCGGGCCGCCGAGGACGGGCTGCGGGTGAAGGCGGTCGGCACCGGCCACTCCTTCACCGCGGCCGCCGCCACCGACGGCGTGCTGGTACGGCCGCAGGCCATGACGGGGATCCGGTCGATCGACCGGGCCGCAGGCACCGTCACGGTGGCGGCCGGCACGGTCATGAAGGACATGAACCAGGCCCTGGCCGCGGAGGGCCTGTCGCTCACCAACATGGGCGACATCATGGAGCAGACGGTCTCCGGCGCCACCAGCACCGGCACCCACGGCACCGGCCGCGACTCGGCCTCCGTCGCCGCCCAGATCCGCGGCCTGGAACTGGTCACCGCCGACGGCCGGCTGCTGACCTGCTCCGAGAAGGAGAATCCCGAGGTCTTCGCGGCGGCCCGGCTCGGCATCGGCGCGCTCGGCATCATCACCGCGATCACCTTCGCGGTGGAGCCGATCTTCTTCCTGACCGCCCGGGAGGAGCCGATGGGCTTCGAGCGGGTGACGGCGGAGTTCGAGGAGCACTTCGCGGAGAACGAGCACTTCGAGTTCTACTGGTTCCCGCACACCGGCAACTGCAACACCAAGCGGAACAACCGCAGCCAGGGCCCCGCCGCCCCGCCCGGACCCGTGAGCGCCTGGATCGAGGACGAGTTGCTCTCCAACGGCCTCTTCCAGGCCGTCAACTCGCTGGGCCGCGCGGTCCCGGCCACCATCCCCTCCATCGCCCGCGTCGCCAGCCGCGCCCTGTCGGCCCGCACCTACACGGACATCCCGTACAAGGTGTTCACCAGTCCGCGCCGGGTGCGCTTCGTGGAGATGGAGTACGCCCTCCCGCGCGGGCAGGTGGTCGAGGCGCTGCGGGAGCTGCGGGCGATGGTCGACCGCTCGGGGCTGCGCATCAGCTTCCCCGTGGAGGTGCGGACGGCTCCGGCGGACGACATCACGCTGTCGACGGCCTCCGGCCGCGAAACGGCGTACATCGCGGTGCACATGTACAAGAGCACCCCGTACCACGCCTACTTCACCGCGGCCGAGGCCATCTTCACGGCGCACGGCGGGCGTCCGCACTGGGGCAAGGTGCACACGCGGGACGCCGGCTACTTCGCGGAGGCCTACCCGCGCTTCGGCGAGTTCATCGCACTGCGCGACCGCCTTGACCCGGACCGGGTCTTCGGCAACGACTACCTGCGGCGCGTCCTGGGGGACTGAGCCGGTCCGGTCTCGGGGCGCGCTCGCGGCGCCGCCGGTTGCGACGCGTCCGGGCCGGGCGTCGTGGCCGGCGGCGTGCGCCCTGCCTCTCGCGCTTCTCCTCTTCCGGGAGTTACGGACCGCTGAGCGAAGCAGATAGTTCCGTTTCTGGTGATTATGTGAAGCAAGCCACCCGAAAACGGACCACGGGTGCAGGTCGGACCCGATCGAGGGCAGGCCAACTCCCGCCGTCCGAGGAAAGTTCGGCGGCGCGGCGGTCCACCCAGGTGGCCCGAATGGAGTACTGTGGCGAGCCCTGGGGCCGTCCTTCCTTTCGGATGTCCGGACTCGGGAGAGGGGGCCGACAAATGGAACACGGCACTCAAAGACCGGTGATGCCGCGGTATTGCACGGGCGCCTGCTGCGCACAGTAACCGTTCGGTCACTGTGCGTGCCCAACAGGTAACCGTGCCATAACGGCGATCAAGGGCGCATGCCCGACACGCCGGTTTAACTCGGCAAGGTTGTGGCAGGCTGCACCCGGGCAGGCCACACTCGACTAGCGGAAGCAGCGACGCACGTGACGTCGGCAGGCACCACCCGGGAGGTCCCCATGCCCGAACTGCGTGTCGTGGCCGTCTCCAATGACGGCACACGACTGGTGCTCAAGGCTGCGGACAGCACGGAGTACACGCTTCCGATCGACGAGCGGCTCCGGGCCGCCGTCCGCAACGATCGCGCGCGCCTGAACCAGATCGAGATCGAGGTGGAGAGCCACCTCCGCCCCCGCGACATCCAGGCCCGCATACGGGCCGGTGCCTCCGCGGAGGAGGTCGCTCAACTCGCCGGCATCCCCGTCGACCGCGTACGCCGCTTCGAGGGCCCGGTGCTCGCCGAGCGCGCGTTCATGGCCGAGCGCGCCCGCAAGACCCCCGTGCGCCGCCCCGGCGAGAACACCGGTCCGCAGCTCGGCGAGGCCGTGCAGGAACGCCTGTCCCTGCGCGGGGCCGAGAAGGAATCCGTCCAGTGGGACTCCTGGCGCCGCGACGACGGCACCTGGGAAGTCCTGCTCGTCTACCGGGTCGCGGCCGAGCCGCACTCGGCGAGCTGGACCTACGACCCGCCGCGCAGGCTGGTGGTGGCCGTGGACGACGAGGCCCGCTCGCTGATCGGCGAGTCCGAGGACCTGCCGGCGGCACCGGAGCCGAGCTTCCCGTTCGTGCCGAGGATCGCGCGGCTGCCGCGCGACCGGCCGCTGGACCGCGCCCTTGACCGGCAGCTGGAGCGGGCCGACAGCAGGCCCGCACCGGAACCGGAGGAGGAGCGGGACACCCTCACCAGCCTGCTGGAGGCGGTCCCGAGCTTCCGCGGCGACATGGTGGTCCCCGACCGCACCGAGACCCCGCAGGACACCGAACCCGAGGCGGAGGAGCCGCCGGCCCCTGCCGCCTCGGCGGGCGCGGGCGCCGCATACGCCGACGTCCTGATGCCGCGCACGGTGGCGGGTCACCGGGACCGCCTGACGGGCACCACCGACCGCCAGGCCGAGGCCGACGGGGTCCGCCCCGGGCGCCGGGCCGCGGTGCCGAGCTGGGACG
>NZ_JBSGZP010000147.1:0-12998 GCF_053611065.1 Streptomyces sp. NPDC054840 | reverse complement strand
TCCCCGTACGGGGGTCCCATCACCGCGGACGACTGTCCGAAGTGCCCAGGTCCGTCCCTGTGTCGCGGCCGGATGCCGTCCCGGTCGCTGCCGACCTGCGGCATTTGTGCCCCGCTCTCCTGCCGCAGGGCTTGCGGGGCGTGCATAACGATCCGGTCACTCCGGCCGCCCGAGCTCCCGAAACGGCCGGGCCGAAAGTTCCCCGGGTCCCCGTCCGTAGACTGGCCCTGTGAGTGACCAGCAGCCCGAGAGCCACGACCGCGACGACAACGACGACCTCGCCGGCACCTTCGACGAGTTCGACCAGATCGTGGCGGAAGAGTCCGACCGCGACCCCGACCTGGCGGTGATCGAGGCCGGTAGCCGCACCCTGCGCGCCCAGGCCGGTCCGCCCCAGGGTGACCCGGTACCCGCCCGGCCCGTCGACCCGGAGGTCGTCAAGGCGCTGCTGGAGGTGGAGCAGGAGCTCGCCACCCGCTGGGGCGAGACCAAGCTGGAGCCCTCGGTGTCGCGGATCGCGGCGCTGATGGACGTACTGGGCGAGCCGCAGCGCGCGTACCCGTCCATCCACATCACCGGCACCAACGGCAAGACGAGCACGGCCCGCATGATCGAGTCCCTGCTGAACGCCTTCGAGCTGCGCACCGGGCGCTACACCAGCCCGCACGTGCAGTCGATCACCGAGCGGATCAGCCTCGACGGGGCTCCCATCACCGCCGAACGGTTCGTCGAGACATACCACGACATCAAGCCGTACGTGGAGATGGTCGACGCCGCCGAGGAGTACCGGCTGTCCTTCTTCGAGGTGCTCACCGGAATGGCCTACGCGGCCTTCGCGGACGCCCCGGTGGACGTGGCCGTGGTCGAGGTCGGCATGGGCGGCAGCTGGGACGCGACCAACGTGATCGACGCGTCCGTCGCGGTGGTCACCCCGATCAGCCTGGACCACACCGACCGGCTCGGCTCCACGCCCGGTGAGATCGCCGTGGAGAAGGGCGGCATCGTCAAGCAGGACGCGACCGTGATCCTGGCCCAGCAGCCGGTGGACGCGGCGCAGGTGCTGCTCAAGAAGGCCGTCGAGGTCGACGCCACGGTGGCCCGCGAGGGCATGGAGTTCGGCGTCGTCTCGCGCGAGGTCGCTGTCGGCGGCCAGCAGCTGACGCTGCGGGGTGTGGGCGGCGAGTACGACGGCATCTTCCTGCCGCTGTACGGCGCGCACATGGCGCACAACGCGGCGGTGGCCCTGGCCGCGGTCGAGGCCTTCTTCGGGGTCGGCCAGGAGCACGCCCGGGTCCTGGACCTGGACACCGTACGGAAGGCCTTCGCCTCGGTGTCCTCGCCGGGCCGCATGGAGGTCGTACGGCGCAGCCCGACGGTGGTCCTGGACGCGGCGCACAACCCGGCGGGCGCGGCGGCCACCGCGGAGGCGGTCACCGAGTCGTTCGGCTTCAGCCGGCTGATCGGGGTCGTGGCCGCGAGCGAGGGCAAGGACGTCCGCGGGGTGCTGGAGGCCTTCGAGCCGATCTTCGCGGAGGTGGTGGTGACGGAGAACTCCAGCCACCGGGCGATGGGCGCGGACGAGCTGGCGGCCGTCGCGGTCGAGGTCTTCGGCGCGGACCGGGTGCAGGTGGAGCCGCGGCTGGACGACGCCCTGGAGGCGGCGATCACCCTGGCGGAGGAAGAGGCCGAATACGGTGGGGCCGGGGTCCTGGTGACCGGTTCCGTGATCACGGTGGGCGAGGCCCGCCTGCTGCTGAAGAGGGGCTGAGGGATGCGCACGCTGTGTGCGAGCACGCTGATCGGCGAGTTCTTCGTGATCGGCTTCGCGGGGCTGGTGGCGATGAAGGACCCCGATCTGACCCAGGCCACGGTCTGGACGGTGTGCGGGGTCAGCATGCTGCTGTCGGTGCTGCTGTGCGGGATGCTGTCGCGTCCCGGGGCGGTCCAGCTGGGCTGGGCCCTGCAGGCCGGCCTGATCCTGAGCGGGTTCGTCGTGCCGACGATGTTCTTCCTCGGCGCGGTGTTCGCCGGGCTGTGGTGGTGCTCCGTGCACTACGGCCGCAAGATCGACACGATCAAGGCGCGCTGGGCGGCCGCTCAGGAGGCGCCGGGGGCACCCGGGACGCCTGACGCTGCGTGACGGGTCCCCGGATCGGCCCTGTAGATTCGCCCTACCGCACCCGTTTGCCGCAAGGAGCCGCAACATGACCCAGCGCACCCTCGTCCTGCTCAAGCCCGACGCCGTCCGTCGTGGTCTGGTCGGCGAGATCATCGGCCGCATCGAGCGGAAGGCCGGCTGGACCATCCCCGCACTGGAGCTGCGCACGCTGGACCAGGAGACCCTGGAGGCGCACTACGGCGAGCACAAGGGCAAGCCGTTCTACGAGCCCCTCATGGGCTTCATGGCGAGCGGCCCGATCGTCGCCCTGGTGGTCGAGGGTGAGCGGGTGATCGAGGGTGTCCGCCAGCTGGCCGGACCCACTGACCCGATCGCCGCGGCGCCGGGCTCCATCCGGGGTGACTTCGGCACGATCACGCGTGAGAACCTGATCCACGCCTCGGACTCGGAGGAGTCCGCCGAACGTGAGCTGAAGCTGTTCTTCCCGGCGCTCTGAGCACTGTTCCCTGACGTGACATCAGCCGAATAGCGCTCATGACCTGGGGCGACCGAAGTAATTTCGGTCGCCCTCCGGTATATCCGGGCCGAAGCGGGAACGCCTGGGCAGGACACGTCATCACCACTGAGGGGGCGGGTATCCATTCCGGCGGGATTGCCGGAGTCCCGTCGCGCGGTCCTCGTACTTGCGGCACTACGATGGGGCCTCCACCCACACACCCACCTCGCCGACCTGACAGCAGCCGCTATCAACTGGAAGGCCAGACGCTCCTCATGGGGAACAAGGGGAACAAAATGTCGTTCATCGGCCGTGACATGGCGATCGACCTCGGGACCGCCAACACGCTGGTGTACGTGAGGGGCCGGGGGATCGTCCTGAACGAGCCGTCCGTGGTCGCCATCAACACGAACACCGGCGGCATCCTGGCGGTCGGCTCGGAGGCGAAGAAGATGATCGGGCGCACGCCCGGCAACATCGTCGCCGTACGGCCCCTCAAGGACGGCGTGATCGCCGACTTCGAGATCACCGAGCGCATGCTCCGGTACTTCATCCTCAAGATCCACAAGCGCCGCTACCTGGCCCGCCCGCGCGTGGTGGTCTGCGTTCCCTCCGGCATCACCGGAGTGGAGCGACGCGCCGTCATCGAGGCGTCCACGCAGGCCGGCGCCCGCCAGGTGCACATCATCGAAGAGCCCATGGCCGCCGCCATCGGTTCGGGCCTGCCCGTCCACGAGGCCACCGGCAACATGGTCGTGGACATCGGCGGCGGCACCACCGAGGTCGCCGTCATCTCCCTCGGCGGAATCGTCACGGCACAGTCCATCCGGGTGGCCGGCGACGAGCTCGACAACGCGATCATCCAGCACATCAAGAAGGAGTACTCGCTCCTCCTCGGTGAGCGCACGGCCGAGCAGATCAAGATCACCATCGGGTCGGCCTACGACCTCGACAAGGACGAACACACCGAGATCCGCGGCCGCGACCTGGTCTCCGGCCTGCCCAAGACGGTCGTCATCTCGGCCGCCGAGGTGCGCAAGGCCATCGAGGAGCCGGTCAACGCCATCGTCGACGCGGTCAAGACCACGCTCGACAAGTGCCCGCCGGAGCTCTCCGGCGACATCATGGACCGCGGCATCGTCCTGACCGGCGGCGGCGCCCTGCTGCGCGGCCTCGACGAGCGGCTGCGCCGGGAGACCGGCATGCCGATCCACATCGCGGAGGACCCCCTCGACTCCGTCGCGCTCGGCTCCGGCAAGTGTGTCGAGGAGTTCGAGGCCCTCCAGCAGGTCCTGGACGCCCAGCCCCGTCGCTGACAGATGCCCCTCCCTGCCGGAGGGGCCATGCGGAACACAAGGATCCGCCGTACGGGTGCTACCGGGCCCGTGCGGCGGATCGTTGATATACAGGCAAAGAGAAATCCGACGAGGAAGGCACGGCCGCCGCACGTGAGGGACACACGAGAAAGCCGGCTGCTCCTGGTGCTTCTGATCGCCATCGCGTTCGCATTGATCACGGTGGACATCAGGGCAGGCGAGGAGTCGCCGGTCGACGGTGCCCGGCAGGCCGCCGCAGCGGTCTTCGGCCCGGTCGAGGAAGGTGTGGCGACCGCGGTCGACCCGGTCGCCAACGCCATAGGGGCCGTACGGGACTCCGGCGAGCGCCACAACCGTATCGCCACGCTGGAGCGCCAGAACGCGGCGCTGAAGGCCAAGCTGGGCAGCGAGGACCAGACCCGCAGCCGCATCCACGAGCTCGACGAGATGCTCAAGCGGGCCGGCGCCGGGCAGTACGGCATCAAGGGCGCCGAGGTCATCGCCATAGGAGCGGCCCAGGGCTTCTCCTGGACCGTCACCATCGATGCGGGCAGCAAGGACGGCATCGAACGCGACATGACCGTCCTCAACGGGGACGGCCTCGTCGGCCGGGTCACCACCGTCGGCCCCGACACCGCCACCGTCGTCCTCGCCAACGACCCCGACTTCACCGTCGGCACCCGTCTGGAGAAGACCG
The DNA here is from genome assembly GCF_053611065.1 of Streptomyces sp. NPDC054840. Taxonomy (NCBI): domain Bacteria; kingdom Bacillati; phylum Actinomycetota; class Actinomycetes; order Kitasatosporales; family Streptomycetaceae; genus Streptomyces; species Streptomyces sp. NPDC054840. The sequence continues at coordinate 8,370 of NZ_JBSGZP010000147.1, read as the reverse complement.
GTGAACTGGGCTTCGCCACCGGCCAGGGCGACCGTGCCCTGTCTGTCCAGATGCTCAACGGCAAGGCCAAGGTCAGCCCCGGCGACCGACTCGTCACGTTCGGCTCGCGCGGCAACAAGCCCTTCGTGCCCGGTGTGCCGATCGGCGAGGTGGTCAAGGTCGACCCCTCGCGCGGCGACCTGACCCGCACCGTATGGGTGCGTCCGTTCGTCGGCTTCTCGCGCCTGGACATCGTCGGCGTCGTGGTGATGCCGCCGCGCGAGGACCCCCGCGACGCGGTTCTGCCGCCCAAGCCCGAGGCCCCCAAGCCCACCCCGACGGTCACCGTCACGGTCACCCCGTCCGGGTCCGCCGGCGTACCCGCCAAGCCGGCCGACGACTAGGAGCAGACCACGCATGCGCTTCAACCGGATCCTGCTCTCGGCCACCCTCGTCGTGGTCGCCCTCGTCGTCCAGGTCACCGTCCTGGGCCGGCTCCAACTGCCCGGCGCCGTGCCCGACCTGCTGCTCCTGACGGTCGTCTCGCTGGCACTGGTGTACGGACCCGTCAGCGGCGCGCTCATCGGCTTCGCCGCCGGTCTCCTCGCCGACCTGGCCCCGCCCGCCGACCACGCCGCCGGGCGGTACGCGCTCGTGCTCTGCGTCATCGGCTACGTCGCCGGCCTGACCCGCCCCGACGGCGGCCGGTTCCGGTCCGCCTGGGGGCCGATGCTCACCGTCGTCGCCGCCGCGATCGGCTCCACCCTGCTCTACGCGAGTGTGGGCGCCCTCGTCGGCGACACCGCCGCGCGCCACGTGGGCCTGACCGGGCTGCTGTTCACCGCGACCCTCTACGACCTGCTGCTCGCGCCGTTCACCGTGCCGTTCATCATGGCCCTGGCCCGGCGCGCCGAGAACGACCCGATGGCCGTGGAAGCCGGCGGCGGCCCCACCAGCAAGGCCGCCGACGTCTCCGCCGGCTGGCTGGCCGGCGGCACGGGCCTGCGCATCGGCACTCAGCGCGGCGGCCTGCGGCTGAAGACCGCGCGCTCGCGGGCCAACAAAGCCATCCGCATAAAGGGGGTCAAGCCGGTCAAGGGTGTGAAGAGCGTCAAAAAGCTGTGAGGGTGGAGCAGTCGTGACCAACGTTCCGGAGACCGGCCGCACCTCCCGGGTGCAGATCAGGCTCGTCATGATCCAGGTGCTCGTCCTCTCGATGCTGTTCACCCTCGGCGGGCGGCTCTGGTACCTCCAGATCCGCAACGGCGACGAGTACTACCACGAGGCGAAGAGCAACCACGTCCAGCGGGTCGTCCAGCCCGCCGTGCGCGGCTCGATCCTCGACGCCCGCGGGGTCCCGCTCGCCGACAACGAGACGCGCCTCGTCGTCTCCGCCAGCCGCACCGCGCTGATGAAGATGAAGGACAAGGGCAAGGGAGTCATGACCCGCCTCGCCGACGTCCTGGACATGACCCCCAAGGAGGTCATGGAGAAGGTCCGGCTCTGCGACTCCCAGACCCCCGCGCCCTGCTGGAACGGCTCCCCGTACCAGCCGATCCCGGTCACCCTCGAAGCCACCACGCAGCAGGCGCTGCAGTTGCGCGAACGCCCGGAGGACTTCCCCGGCATCACCGCCGAGCCCACCGCGGTCCGCCGCTACCCGGCCCCCGGCGGGGCCCGTACCGCACAGGTGCTCGGCTACCTCTCACCGGTCACCGACGAGGAGATCCAGAAGGCCAAGGACTCCGACTCACCGCACCTGCGTTCCGACCAGGTAGGGCGCTCCGGCATCGAACGCACCTATGACAGGCAGCTGCGCGGCAAGGCGGAGGTCACCTCGTACGAGGTCGACAACCTCGGCCGGGTCATGGGCCAGACCAAGTCCGACCCGGGCGTGGCCGGATCCACCCTCGTCACCAGCATCGACGCCCGGGTCCAGGCCGTCGCCGAGTACGAGCTCCAGGACGCGATGAAGGTCGTCCGCAACGAGACCGACAACATCACCGGCCGCAAGTACGAGGCCGACTCGGGCGCCGTCGTCGTCATGGAGGCCAAGACCGGCCGCATCGTCGCCATGGCCTCCCAGCCGGACTACGATCCCAACACCTGGGTCGGCGGCATCTCCGGCAAGGACTACGCCAGGCTCACCAGCAAGAGCTCCAACTACCCGCTGCTCAACCGGGGCATCCAGGGCATGGCCCCCGCGGGCTCCATCTTCAAGGTGGTCTCCGCGAGCGCGGCCGTCCGGGCCGGCTACAAGTTCGACGACAAGTACAACTGCAGCAGCTCCTACAGCCTCGGCGGCCGCAGCTTCGCGAACTTCGAGTCCAAGGGGCACGGCCCCATCACCCTCGCAGACGCCCTCAAGTTCTCGTGCAACACCGTCTTCTACGCCCTGGGCCACAAGGAGTGGCAGCGCGACGGCGGCCTCAGCCCCAAGAAGGACGCCCACGACTGGTTCTACCGGACCGCCCGGGAGTTCGGACTGGGCTCCGAGACCGGGATCGACCTGCCGAACGAGGTCACCGGACGCATCCCCGACCGGAGGTGGAAGCAGAACTTCTGGAAGGCCAACAAGAACGCCTGGTGCAAGCAGGGCAAACGGGGCGGCACCTACGTCGAGCAGATCGCCTACGAGAGCTGCCTCGAAGGCAACCAGCTGAAGGCCTACGACAGCATCAACTTCGCCATCGGCCAGGGCGACGTCCTCGTCACCCCCATCCAGATGGCCACCGCGTACTCCGCCATCAGCAACGGGGGAACCCTCTACAACCCCACGGTCGGCAAGGCCGTGATCAGCCCCGACGGCAAGCACATCGAGATGATCAAGCCCCAGTCGCACGGCAGGCTGCCGATCGACGCAAAGACCGTCAGCGACCTCGACCGGGGCCTGCGCTCGGTCGTCGAGCCCGGCGGCACCGCCGCCTGGCGGTTCGGCGGCTGGCCGATGGACAAGATCCCGATGCATGCCAAGACCGGCACCGCCCAGGTCTACGGCAAGCAGACCACGTCCTGGCTGGCGACCTACACCAAGGACTTCACGATCGTCATGACGATCTCCCAAGGTGGCACCGGCTCCGGAGCCTCCGGACCCGCCGTGCGCAACATCTACAACGCCATCTACGGTCTGACCATGGACGGCAAACAGGACCCGAAGCGGGCCCTGCTGCTGGGCCCCGAGACGAAGCTGCCCCGGATCGGGCCCGACGGCTCCATCACTTCCCCGGAGATCCGGCCGTACGTGCCGCCGTCCCCGGAGGATCTTGAGCCGGCCGTGCTCGCGGGGCCGCCCGCACCGCCCCCGGCACGCAGGGACTGAGGGGGTGTCCGGCGGATTGTCGCCGGGCCCGGCCCGCCCGGTGCCGTGCCGCGTTGCCGTCGTCTCCGACGCCCCGAGCCGATTCCCTCCTCCGCCTCGCACTCCACGGCACACGCCGACCCGAACTCTCCGACCCTGATCCGCCGGACACCCCCTGAGGGAAGACATGCCGACCGCCAACAAGTTCTCCGTCTCCCGGTACGCGCCCGAGCGCGGGGCGATGGCCAAGCTCACCGCCCGCGACTCGGTGGTGCGCCGGCTCGACTGGCCGATACTCCTCTCCGCGCTCGCCCTCTCGTTCATCGGCGCCCTGCTGGTGTGGTCGGCGACCCGCAACAGGACCTCGCTGAACCAGGGGGACCCGTACTACTTCCTGGCCCGGCACGCCCTGAACACCGGCATCGGCCTCGTGCTGATGATCGGCACCATCTGGCTCGGCCACCGCACCCTGCGCGGGGCCGTGCCGGTCCTCTACGGGCTCTCGCTGGTGCTCATCCTCGCCGTGCTGACCCCGCTCGGCGCCACCATCAACGGCGCCCACGCGTGGATCGTCATCGGCGGCGGGTTCTCCCTCCAGCCCTCCGAGTTCGTGAAGATCACGATCATCCTCGTGATGGCGATGCTGCTGGCCACCCGGGTGGACGCGGGCGACCTCACCCATCCCGACCACCGCACGGTCGTCAAGGCGCTCTGCCTGGCCGCCGCCCCGATGGGCATCGTCATGCTGATGCCCGACCTCGGCTCCGTCATGGTCATGATCGTGATCGTGCTCGGGGTGCTGCTGGCCTCCGGTGCCTCCAACCGCTGGGTCATCGGCCTGCTCGGCGCGGGCGCGAGCGGGGCCATCCTGATATGGCAGCTGGGCGTCCTCGACGAGTACCAGATCAACCGCTTCGCGGCCTTCGCCAACCCCGAGCTCGACCCGGCGGGCGTCGGCTACAACACCAACCAGGCGCGCATCGCGATCGGCTCCGGCGGGCTGACCGGCTCCGGGCTCTTCAAGGGCTCGCAGACCACCGGCCAGTTCGTGCCCGAGCAGCAGACCGACTTCGTCTTCACGGTGGCGGGGGAGGAGCTGGGCTTCGTCGGGGCCGGGCTGATCCTGGTACTGCTCGGCATCATCCTGTGGCGGTCCTGCATGATCGCCCGGGAGACCACCGAGCTCTACGGGACCATCGTGTGCGCAGGGATCATCGCCTGGTTCGCCTTCCAGTCCTTCGAGAACATCGGCATGACCCTCGGGATCATGCCCGTGGCCGGGCTTCCGCTGCCGTTCGTCTCGTACGGAGGATCGTCGATGTTCGCGGTGTGGGTGGCGATCGGACTACTCCAGTCGATCAAGGTGCAACGGCCATTGTCGGCCTGATGTTCCGTTCACCCTGCCGAACTGATCCGTTCAGTACTAAATTCGGTCTATGGCGGACACCAAGCGCGAAATCGAGCGGAAATTCGAGTTCTCCGAGGACGCATCAGCCCGGCGCGAGGTGCCGGACCTGACGGGCACGGCCGCCATCGCGGCCGTCTCCGACCAGGGCACCGTCGACCTCGACGCCGTCTACTACGACACCCCCGACCAGCGGCTCGCCGCCGACGGTGTCACCCTGCGGCGCAGAACGGGCGGCGCGGACGAGGGCTGGCACCTCAAACTGCCCGTCTCCCCGGGAGTGCGCGACGAGATCGGGGCCGCGCTCAGCGACTCGGTCCCGCCCTCCCTCGCCGTCCTCGTCCGCTCCCGTGTCCGCGGTGCCGGGCTCCGGCCGCACGTCAGGCTCCTCTCCTCGCGCAAGCTCAGCCACCTCCTCGACGCCGAGGGCGCCCTGCTCGCGGAACTGAGCACCGACGCCGTCGTCGCCGAGCGCGGCGAGGCCACCGCCGCCTGGACCGAGGTCGAGGTGGAACTCGCCGACGGGGTCGACCCCGAACTGCTCGACGCCGTGGAGGAGACCTTCCGCAAGGCCGGACTCCGGGTCTCCGAGGCCCCCTCCAAGCTCGCCCGGGCCCTTGCCGAGACCGACGCGGAACCCCCGGAGCGGCCCGCGGCCGACGGCCCCGAGGGCTCCGCCGGCGCACAGGTCCTCGCGTACCTGCGCGAACAGCGCGACACCCTGGTCGCACAGGATCCGGCCGTCCGGCGGAACCTCCCGGACTCCGTCCACCGGATGCGGGTCGCCTGCCGCAGGCTGCGCAGCGCCCTGAAGACCTACCGCAAGGTCCTCGACCGCCAGGTCACCGACCCGATCGGGGAGGAACTGCGCTGGCTCGCCGCCGAACTCGGAGTCGACCGCGACCGGGAGGTCCTGCTGGAGCGACTGCAGGACCATCTCGGCGAGCTGCCGCGCAGCCTGCTGCTCGGCCCCGTCCGGGCCCGGCTGAAGATCTGGAACGTCGCCCGCCGCTCGGAAGCGCGGCGCCGGTCGCTCGGCGCGCTCGACAGCGCGCGCCACCTGGCCCTCCTGGACTCCCTCGACGCCCTGCTGGATCGGCCCCCGCTGCTGAAGGCCGCGGACAGGCCGGCCGAGAGCCTCCTGCCCAAGGCGGTGCTCCACGACTACGAGCGTCTCGCCGACAGGATCGACAAGGCGCTGGCCCTTGCGCCGGGCCACGAGCGGGACCTGGCCCTGCACAGCGCCCGCAAGGCGGCCAAGCGTTCCCGATACGCGGCGGAGGCGGCCGTACCGGCCCTCGGGAAACCGGCGAAACGCCTGGCCAAGGCCGTGAAGAAGGTCCAGTCCCTGCTCGGCGACCACCAGGACAGCGTCGTCGCCCGCGACGCGCTGCGCGGTCTCGGCGTCCAGGCCGCCGGCGCGGGGGAGTCCGCCTTCACCTGGGGCGTGCTCTACGGCCGCGAGGAGGCCCTGGCCGAGCGGGGCGAAAGGGAGCTTCCGGATGTCTGGGCGAAGGTCTCCGACCCGAAGCGGCGGGCCGGACTGGGATGATCATGTGGGTGGGGGCGCCTGACCCTGGGGGTACGCTTGAGAGCTGCCCCCTGCCCGCTTCACGAAAGTCGCGTGATGACCGAGTCGGTCTTCCCTCAGCTTGAGGCCCTGCTTCCGCATGTGCAGAAGCCCATCCAGTACGTCGGCGGTGAACTCAACTCCACGGTCAAGGAGTGGGAGAGCTGCGACGTCCGCTGGGCGCTCATGTACCCGGACGCGTACGAAGTCGGGCTGCCCAACCAGGGCGTCATGATCCTCTACGAGGTGCTCAACGAGCGCGAGGGCGTCCTCGCCGAGCGCACCTACAGCGTGTGGCCGGACCTCGAAGAACTGATGCGCGAGCACAAGGTGCCGCAGTTCACCGTGGACAGCCACCGCCCGGTCTCCGCCTTCGACGTGTTCGGCCTGTCCTTCTCCACGGAGCTGGGCTACACCAACATGCTCACGGCACTGGACCTCGCCGGCATCCCGCTGGAGGCCCGCAACCGTACCGTCGACCACCCGATCGTCCTCGCGGGCGGCCATGCGGCCTTCAACCCCGAGCCGATCGCGGAGTTCATCGACTGCGCGGTCATCGGCGACGGCGAGCAGGCCGTCCTCGACATGACCGAGATCATCCGCACCTGGAAGGCCGAGGGCCGGCCGGGCGGCCGCGAGGAGGTCCTCCTCCGTCTCGCCAAGACCGGCAACGTCTACGTCCCCGGCTTCTACGACGTCGAGTACCTGCCGGACGGCCGCATCGGCCGCGTCGTGCCCAACCGCTCCGGCGTGCCGTGGCGCGTGTCCAAGCACACCGTCATGGACCTCGACGAGTGGCCCTACCCCAAGCAGCCCCTGGTCCCGCTCGCCGAGACCGTCCACGAGCGCATGTCCGTGGAGATCTTCCGCGGGTGCACCCGCGGCTGCCGTTTCTGCCAGGCCGGCATGATCACGCGCCCCGTGCGGGAGCGAAGCATCACCGGCATCGGCGAGATGGTCGAGAAGGGTCTCAAGGCGACCGGCTTCGAGGAGGTCGGCCTCCTCTCCCTGTCCTCCGCGGACCACACGGAGATCGCCGACATCGCCAAGGGCCTCGCCGACCGCTACGCGGACGACAAGGTGGGCCTGTCCCTGCCGTCGACCCGCGTGGACGCGTTCAACGTGGACCTGGCCAACGAGCTGACCCGCAACGGCCGCCGCTCCGGCCTGACCTTCGCCCCCGAGGGCGGCTCCGAGCGCATGCGCAAGGTCATCAACAAGATGGTCTCGGAAGAGGACCTGATCCGGACCGTCTCCACCGCCTACGGCAACGGCTGGCGCCAGGTGAAGCTGTACTTCATGTGCGGCCTGCCCACCGAGACCGACGAGGACGTGCTCCAGATCGGTGACATGGCGGTCAACGTCATCGCCAAGGGGCGCGAGGTGTCCGGCCAGAACGACATCCGCTGCACGGTGTCCATCGGCGGATTCGTCCCCAAGCCGCACACCCCGTTCCAGTGGGCGCCGCAGCTGTCGGCCGAGGAGACGGACGCCCGCCTGGGCAAGCTCCGCGACAAGATCCGCGGCGACAAGAAGTACGGCCGCTCCATCGGTTTCCGCTACCACGACGGCAAGCCGGGCATCGTCGAGGGTCTCCTCTCGCGCGGCGACCGCCGCATCGGCGATGTCATCCGCGCCGTGTACGAGTCGGGCGGCCGCTTCGACGGCTGGCGCGAGCACTTCAGCTACGACCGCTGGATGGAGGCGGCCGAGAAGACCCTGCCCGCCTACGGCGTGGACGTGGCCTGGTACACGACCCGCGAGCGCACCTACGAGGAGGTCCTGCCCTGGGACCACCTGGACTCGGGTCTCGACAAGGACTGGCTCTGGGAGGACTGGCAGGACGCCCTCGACGAGACCGAGGTCGACGACTGCCGCTGGACCCCGTGCTTCGACTGTGGCGTCTGTCCTCAGCTGCAGACCGAGATCCAGATCGGACCCACCGGCAAGAAGCTGCTGCCGCTGTCCGTCGTGAAGTAACCCTTGGGTCACGAGAGGCCCCCGCCCGCAACGGGCGGGGGCCTCTGCCGTGTCCTTCACGACATGGACATGGACAAGCGGCCTCCCGGCGAGGGCGCCCATGGCGGCGACGGGTGCCTGGTGGGCGCCATCAGGCTC
>NZ_JBSGZP010000146.1:0-13006 GCF_053611065.1 Streptomyces sp. NPDC054840 | reverse complement strand
GCTGGACGACCGGACGGTCCTGAACGGGATCGTGTGGAAGTTCCGGACCGGGGTCGCGTGGCGGGATGTGCCTGAGAGATACGGCCCGTGGGCCAGTCTCCACACTCGTTTCCGCAGGTGGGCGGCGGACGGGACCTTCGAGCGGATGCTCCGGGCCGCGCAGGCAAAGGCAGACGCCGCAGGCGATATCGAGTGGCTGGTGTCGGTCGTCAGTGCGGGTGTTGAATCTGGTGCAATTCCGCCTGTTCCTCGATCCGTACGTCCGCCCGGCTGCCGTAGCGGCCGATGGACCCCCGGAACGTCCGCTCGGCGGTCTTGGAGCTGTCCCACGTGCCGGTGACGGAGGGAGAGATCGGTGGCCCGAAGCGAAGCCTTAGGTGAAACGGCACGAGCGGATCATGAGCCGTCGAAAACCCTGCTGCAAGCCGCGAGCCCGAGGACGGGCACCGCCCTGCCTCGAACGTCATGCCGGCCAGGATTACGGGCAGCTTCGGCATGCTCAGGCACTCCACAGCATAGGCGTGGTTTTCCTCGGCCGAGGAAGCGCCCTGTGCCGCAGCCGCGCCGGCGCGCCCGTAGGTGGACTCCGGGCAGCTCAGGGCTGGTTGACCAACGCCCGGATGCGGTCCAGGCGCTCCATGGTTGCCTCCTCCCCGTACGCGGACACGCAGCGGGCCACGGCCGACACCGCGAACACCGTGGTCAACCGTGCGTCATCCAAATGGAGACGGGGCGCTGCTCCGTCGCCGGCGAGAGCGAGCACCACATCCTGGACGGCCTCCTCCATGGGGATGCGCTCCAGCCACGCGAGCCCTGCCGGCCCCATCATCGCGCGGCGGTACGGAGAGAAGCCGTGGGGGTGGGGCGGCCCGGTGCTACTGCCGCCAGAGCGCTCTGGTCACCGGGCCTCGCCCGCGCACGCCCTATCGGCGCGGACTGCGCCCGACCATAGTGGCGGGCGGCCAGCACCCCGCGGCACAACCACAGGGTTCGGCATCCCGTGTGAATGCGGGGGTCGGCGTTGACGCCCGACGCTGACCCGCCGTGGCAGGGATGCGGCGGCCGTCAGCTCCTAGTGCTGTGACCGGAAAGGTTCACCGGGTCACGACGCCCGGCACGGCACCTCGCCGCGTTGTCGGACCGCGCAAGTACGTCCGGTACGAGCCGCAGCCCTCCGCCTTGCGATGCACCACACCGGACGCCGCAGCCCGGCAAACCTTCCCGGCCACAGCACTAGGCGGCGCGGGTGATGAAGTGGCGGGTGTGCTCCGGGTTCAGGGCCTGGCCTGGAGGTGGTCGTGCATGACGCTGTAGTTCTGCACGTCGGATCGTTTCTCCAGGTAGAGGTCGCTGGTGAACCGCTCCAGATAGACCGTCCCCGACCCAGGGGCGTCCGGGAAGTCGAGGATGGAGAACTGCCCTGAGACGCCCGGATGGGCTCCGGCGTCGTGGGGGAGGACCTGCACGGTGATGTGCACGGCGGACGGGCTGCGCCAGGTTGGCCAGGACGCCGCCGACGAAGTGCGCCGCACCGCCACCGCCCCCGCGTCGACCTGTGACTGACCCCGCCATGAAGCCATGGGCGGGACAAGTGGATCGCCCCGCTGGTCCCGCCCCTCACTACAGTCGGCCGCACGGCCCCGCGCTGCGCACCGAGGCGGTGCGCCTGGTCGGCGGCAACGTGATCACCGCGAGCCCGGACACCCCTGGGGCTGACGCTTCGCATCGGCGTGGGGCGGCCGCGACCTCCTTGGATGTGACCTCGTAGCGATGCCCGGCGACGTGGCGGTGCGAGACGCAGCGCAGAAGGCGCCTGAAGTGTACAGTTCTGCACATGAGTGACACTTTGCCGATCACTGAGGCGCGAGCGAAGTTCGGATCGCTGGTCCGTCGTACATCCCACGCGCGCGAACGCATCACCATCACCGACCACGGCCAGCCGGCGGCCGTGCTCATCAATCCCCAGGAGCTCGCGGATCTGGAGGACGCCCTCGCCGTGGCCCTGTACCGGGAGCGGCAGTCCTCCGGCGCGGTGACCGTTGCACATGACGACGTGCGTGCCCGTCTCGGCCTAGAGCGCGGGTGACATACGCGGTCGTCTGGGACGAAGCCGCCATCGACGCGGCTGTCCGGTTCCTCAAGGACGATCCCGACGTGTAGGGAGCCGAGCACGACACTGCCGCGTCGAGGGCTGTCCGTGACGCGGTGGCCTGCCGCCACAATGAGCAAATGTCCGTCACCGCCGAACTGGATGGCATCGTCCGCGCGAGCGGCTTCAGCCCCGGCTGAGAAGGACCCAGTGCCCTGCCGATTCACCGTTGATGCTGCAGAGCATCGGCACCTGCGGCGATGACTTCGGCGAGCCGGTTGGCGAAGGCCGCGTTGCATCCCCCGAGCCGGACGAAACCGCGGCCGGCCACCGGCCCGCCGTTGCTCAGGGAGGGAAGGGTCAGGTCCGCGAGCGCGAGCGCCGCCTGGAGGTTGGTTACAGCCTCTTCGCCGGCCTGGTAGGCGGCGTCCTGGCGCCGCTTGCACTGCATTCGTTCAGAGTGGGACAACTCGTACACCATGTTGCTGACCTCTTGTGGCAAGCGTGGGGGATGAGGCGCCGGAGCGCGTTGTGTACCTGGTCGCCGTGCATCGGCCCTGGCCAGCACGCACGCCGCAGATGTCGACGGCAGTGCCCGCCTTGCCCGGGCAGGACCATTCCCCATGGCACGCCGCTCGGATGTGCCGCAGTGACCGGACGCTGGTGTGCCGGAGTGCGGTCCGAGGCGCATCGCGGTGGGTAGCCCAGGCTCGGGTGGGGCACAGGTGGGTAGACCGGGTACGGCCCGTGACTATCGGTTTCGATCTTCGTTTCAAAGGTGCAGGCGAGCACCCCTTTGACGTGTGGGAAGGACCGGGTTGGCCAGGGACTTAGCGGCTGCTACCGCCGTTGATCTTCGCGGTCGCCGCTCATGGGATGCCCGACCCTCTTGCGTCGTCGTCCGACAGTGCCGTTTCCGGTGGGACGCTCGCCCAGGATTCCCGCTCCCCGCGCTTGGACGGCGGACCGATCTCACCGACGGCAAGTCTGTCGGCCAGTCAGACTCCGCTGACAGTACGGACTTGAGCAACCCAAACCGAGGGCCCGAGCCTGGGACCGTGACATTGACTTGCACGAGTGGCACTGCCCCACGCGTACGACCGTTATGCGTATTACCCGAATCTGTGACCGTGGGCCGGAGAGCGGACAGCTGTGTTCTCTCCCGCGCGGTAGCCGGGAGGGAAACTGCTGCGTCTGGCCGCGGCCGTCTTCCCGAGCGGAATGGACACGGAGGGCGGCGGGGTTCGGTGTCGCGGAGCGGCTTGGCGAGGCGGTCGCGTGAGTGTGATCTGGCGGACCAGCTGCTGGAAGCAGGCCAGCGCCGCGACGGCAGGAAGAGCAGCCCCGGCCACGGAGGCGATCGTTCTGGGTGCCTGGGCTACGCACAGAAGCGTGGCCAGGGTGGAGAACAGCAAAACGATGGACCAGGAATGCAGCGCGCGGCGCTGGTGCAGAGCGGATCTGAGGATGGAGAGGGAGGCGACCATCCAGGGGCCGTAGATCAGCAGGGGCCACCAGCTGGCCACCTCGCGGTCCGTGTGGGGTTCGGCGCTGTGGCGCAGGGCGTCGCAGATGGCGAGCCCGCTGAGGATGCTCACCACAGCGGCGATGGCACCGACCAGCACGGCGGTGAACGCACTGCCCGTTTGCAGCAGGGTCATTGCCGGCGGCTTCGACGGGTTCCGGCGGTGCCCGCTGGAGGCTTGTGTGGGTGGACGCCCGGTAGGGGTGTGCTTCAGCCCTGCAACGAGGCCGAGGGTGCTGACCGTGTCACCGGTGGCCCCGGTGTCGTCGAAGCCGACTCGGGTGAAGGGCTCCGGTTGCCCGGGCGCAGCGCTCTCTTGAAGAAGGATGGCGAGTTCCTCAACCGGGTCCCACGGCGGATGCGCCTCACCGGGCCCGCCGAGCGGTTGCCCGGTGGAGGGGTGCTGTACGTTTTCTGGCCGGTCCCAGAACGCGGAGGTCTCCGGTTGGGGGTAGACACCGTGGATGTCCGGGTACCCGTACGACTCATACACGGGAGCTGCCACCCGAGCACTCGCCGACAGCCGTTGCGGACGCCGTCGTGTTCCCCATCCGCCTGCCGAAGTCGACCTGGATCACGCTCATCGTGTGGAGGAAGTCCTCAAGGATCGGGGAGGAGTACCGAAGATCGATTTCCAGATCTTCGTGTCTCAGGGTGGCGTTCCGGGGCTCGCCCCAGTCGGTGGAGGGCGGAGTGAACATCCACTTCCCGAGCCGGGTTGCCCCGGAGTGAAAGCTGCCTCCCTGTCCGTCTTCCTGCGCAGTCCTGCGGAGGAAGAAGGGGAGTTCTACTTTTGCCATATTCCATAAACGCTCTCCGTGCCGGTCTGGGTGTGTGCCATCCGGGTGACGGTGGTCGACGAATAAGCGTTGACGCGGGGCCTATCGGTTTTCCATACGAACCGGGAGGGCAGTAGCCGCGCCCCTTTTCGCGCCGCCACGCCGCACCTCGGAAGACGATGCGCTGCGGACGACGCACACAGCGCGACGGACCCTTCACCCCGTCCCGCACCGGCCGGGCACCCACGCGCATGCTCCGACGCGACGGCCCTGCTGCGTGCCGCGCACCCCCCGCGGCGGCTCGCATGCGCGGCGGGATCGTCTCCGCAATCACCGGCTCTCGCCGCAGGCCGTCATCCCTGTCTGCCCCTCAGGTTGAGCCCGCCCATCGCCGCTCCGTTGACTCCGCTTCCCGCCTGGCGGACGGTCCCGTCGCTCCACGGAAGCGCGCCGCTCCTCGGCCTGCGGTCCGCCGGGTCACCTCTCCCCCTTGGGCTGCAATCGGAGGAGAGGCCGCAACTCCGCATATGCCTACGCGTTATGCCGAGAGCCGCCGGGGTTCAGCCCTGTGCATCTCAGCTTTTGAAAGGACCAGTTGTGGGAGGAATCCTCCTGTGGATCGCGCTGATTTCTGCCGCGGTAGGCACGAGTTGCGCCGCACTGACGTCATCCGGGACCGGCCGACTCTGGCATGTCGACGCCCTCGAACTCAGGCGCCACCAACGCTTCAAGCACGTCCTGTCCCTCCATGTAGACGCCGTCCGGCTGTCTCGTCCGGCAGTCGCGGCGCCGACACGGCCAGGGGGGAGGCCCGTCACCGTCGTCTCCCCTCGTTCGAATGCGGAGCCGTTCCGAGTCGTCCATGAGCCGAGTTGGCCACCCTGCACACCAGCCCGTTAGGGCAGAGCGCCTCGCCGGCAGCCGACACCACGCGCTGAACGACTGCACCTGGCCTGAAGAACCAGACGCGGCAGGCTGGTGCGCCGCCCAATTCCGCACCTCAGGTCGAAAAGGCGGCTAATATCGCCGAAAACCCTGACAATCCGTTCCGCGCATTGCGCGTGCATCAAAACCCCGGCAATACGGACACTGGTGAAGGCGCACAAAACCCCGAAAATCTGCGCATTACCCGTTTCTGGCTTCGGGGGTTCGGAGCGGCCCAAGCACCTTTGGCTACGGACGAGGTGCACGATTCCGTAACCCGACCGGGAGCCGCAGATCCGCCCTGCCCCCCTGCTCGCCGGTCGCCGTGCGGCCGCCACCTCAGAGGGTGAGGACCAGCTTCCCGCGTACCCGCCCTGCCCTGCTCATGCGGTGTGCCGTCGCCGCGTCCTTCAGGGGGAGGACGGACTGGATCTCTACGTGCACTGCGCCGGAGTCGATGAGTGTGCCGATCCGTCGCAGCGCCGCGCCATCGGGAGCGACGATGACACGCCGGGCCACGATCCCGGGGAGGCGGTATGCCTCGTCGATGGGTTCCGGGAGGGTGATGAGGGTTCCGCCTGGCCGAAGGAGTCGCCACGACATGTGCTGCACCGGGCCGCCGACGGTATCCAGGACGATGTCGAAAGGATCCGCGGCGGACAGGTCGGCTGTCGTGCGGTCGACCGGCTCGTTGACGCCGAGGCGGCGCAGGAAGTCCAGGTTGTGGGGGGAGGCGGTGGCTGTGACGTGCGCCCCGAGCTGCCGGGCGAACTGCACGGCGAAGTGACCGACACCGCCGGCGCCCGCATGCACCAGGACGCGCAGGCCTGTATCCGCTCCTGCCGCTTCTAGCGCCTGCCACGCAGTCAGGGCCGCGAGGGGTACGGCGGCGGCCTCCGCGTAGGACAGCCGAGCCGGCTTGGGCGCCGCCGCGGAGGAGGGCAAGACTGCCAGTTCCTGGTAGGCGCCCCCGTACGGTAGCGGCAGCATCCCGTACACGGCCTCGCCCACGGCCGGGCCGCCCGGCACGGTGGTTCGCACCACCCCCGCCACGTCCCAGCCCATGCCCAGCGGAAAGAGGCGATCGTTGCGCACCGCTCCTTCTCTGTGCTTCCAGTCGACCGGGTTCACCCCTGCGGCCATGACCTCAATGAGTATCTCGCCGTCCGCCGGGGCCGGCTCGGGTCGCTGGGTGAGCTCCAGAACGCTCTCGTCGCCGTACCGCGAGAAAACCACTGCGCGCATCGAAGGCGCTCCTGTCGTGTCGGTCCTGCTCGTTGGTGTCCGCCGCGTCCGTCGTGTCGCGACGGGTTCCACCGTGCTGGATCGCCCGAGGCGGAGCCATTACCCCCCGAGTACCAGGGAGGGAAGGCGCTGAGGGGGGTACCGGCAGGGGGAGGTTCCCGGCCGCCTGGCCCGGGATACTGGCGGGCATGAACTCAGGCAGCGAACTCGGTAGGTTCCTCATGTCACGGCGCGCCCTGGTTACGCCGGCGGCGGCCGGAGTCCCCGCCCTGGGCCGGCGCCGGGTCACAGGGCTGCGTCGCGAGGAAGTAGCCGAACTCGCGGGCGTCAGCGCCGTCTACTACACGCGCTTGGAGCAGGGCCGCGCGCACAACCCATCGGACGCCGTGCTCGACGCGCTGGCGAGGGCGCTGCGAGTCGACGCCACCGCGCGTGCGCACATGTACGACCTGGTCCACCGGGACCGCAACCGGAGCGCGGCCACGTCCTCGGCCGATGCCGGGTCACCGGCGGCGGACATGTCGGTTCGGGACGGGCTGCGGCGTCTCCTGGCGGCGGTGGGCGCCGTCCCTGCATACGTCCTCAGTCCGGCGATGGACGTCCTCGTCGCCAACGACCTGGCTCGCGCCCTCGTGGGCGCTCCCAGCTCGGCTTGCGGTACGGGGTTCAACCTCGCCCGGCACGTCTTCCTCGACTCCGCTGCCCGGGAGCTGTACCCCCGGTGGGAGGAGATCGCCTGCCAGACCGTCGGGTTTCTCCGCTTCGCGGCGGGGCGTCGTCCCGCCGACGCGCAACTCGCTCGCCTCGTCGCCGAACTGTGCGTCCAAAGCGTGGAGTTCCGTTCTCTGTGGGCAACGCAGGAAGTGGGGGAGAAGTCTTACGGCGTGAAGAGGTTCCTGCATCCCGTGGTAGGCGGCTTCGATCTAGATTACGAGACGCTCGCGCTCCCCGGCGACGAAGGGCGCTCCCTTGTGGTCTTCACTGCCCCCGACGCCCGCTCGGACGCCGCGCTGCGGCTACTCGGCAGTTGGACGGCGCCACCCCCGACAGACACCCTGGGCCCGCCGGCAGCGACACCGTCCAACGCCGCGCCCTCCTCAAGGTCGCCCGAACCGGCCAGTTCGCTGCACGGCCCCGCTGACCGGCAGCACGCCGGGTGCGTGACCAATCTCAGGCGCAGTCATCCGATTTCGGCTTCGGGATGACCGCCGGCGCTATCACCGGTCGAGGTCTGTGACCTCTTCGTACGCTTCCACCAGCAGGGCAAGCACCTTCGGATCTGCTCGCGCACCGCCGGGTCGGTGATGAGTCCGTCCGTGTCGATCATCTGCGAGGCAACCGGAATGCTGGCGCAGGCCGATTCCACGATGGCGGCGCCGGTGTAGCCGAGTACCAGGCGCAGCCTGCTCTCCGCACCCTGGCCCCGCCCAGAGACGGCGGCGTTCACCCAGGCCACGGGCTTATCGCAGATCTCGGTGCCGCCGACCGTCCAGTCCAGCAGGTTCTTGAACGAGCCGGGCAGAGTACCCGCGTACTCCGGAGTGCAGATCAAGACCGCGGCAGCCTCCCTGATCGCAGCCCGCAGCCCGCAGCCCGCAGCCCGCAGCCGGCGACAGGAGCCGGTAGCGGATCGGTGTCGTCTGCTCCGCACCGCCGGGGGTGCGCCTGCGGGAGTTCCCGGCTGCGGGGGAGCCCCGTGGAGCTACAAGCAGGCCGGAATTCCGCGTCTTCGCCCTCAGCCAGCCGCCGTTTCACCCCCTTCCCGCCCACCCCACCCATGCTTACCTCACGCTGCACAACCCGACCCCTTCTCGGTCCCTCAACGCCCTCCCCGCCCAATGGACGGCAGCCCCCCGGCGTCACACCGGTCGTCCTCGGGTGCCGTACCGGTGTCGGACACGTGGGGTGCCGGAGCTCAGTGGATCGTTACGGCTGGTGGACGCTGAGGTCGACAGAACGTCGGCCAGTGCGCCCGGTTTGTGCCGCAGGGTGGAGTCCAGGAAGGCGAGGGTGGCTGAGGCGACGCCGCGCGGGCTCTGTCGGCGCGGGCTTGCATGCACCGCACCGGAACCGGCCCTGCCCCAGCTGGACGCGATGGCGGCGCCAGCCGCCCCGTGACGCCGTCGTCCCCGCTTCCCTCATCGAAGATCCCAAGACGACGCACGGCGCGGGCGTTGGCACGCCGTGACGCCCGGCGACGGGAGCCAAGCCGTGAGGAACCGGCCCGGGCCCGGTGTCGGCAGGCACGGCCCGGCGCCGTGGAGCGGCGGGACCGGCGATGACGCGCCGCTAATGGACGACAGAGCAGCGGCGGGGGACAGCGGGAAGGCGCGGCAACCAACGGCCCGTGAACAACAGGCAGCAGCCGCGCGGTGAGGGCGGGACTGCGACCGCGCGGCTGGCAGGCGGCTCAGGCCGGGCCTCCGCGGCGGGCGGGACAGCCACCGCATGTCAGCGCGCGGCGGGGAGCGGCCGCGCTACTCCGAGCCAGGTCTGAGAATCCCTGGCCGCCCATCGCTCGAAGTCGCATGTGCGGGCCTGTCGTCCGTGGGGTCCAAGTAGTGCCGACACCACCCCGGCACGGATTAAAGTGCGGTCAGGCTCCCTGACCTGCCCGTGCCCGGAAGTCGTCCATGAGCGAATCGAGGCAGTCCCGCGCCCCACGTGCGCCGCCGGCGAGTGCCGCGGCCTGACCCGCCCACAGGCTGCAGAGATCCTCCCGCCCTTGGGCACCGGCTTCGCGGCGGACGGACTGCATCAGTGCGCTCTGCACGGGGTACGCGGGCACGGTCTCCTCGTACGGGGCCATGTCACGGACGAACCGGTTCACGATTCCTCGGGCGGTACGGCCCGTGAAGAGACGCGTGAGAACGGTGGTGCGGGCCTCGGGGGAGCCGAGTGCCCTTTTGTGGGCTTCGCTCGCCCCCGATTCGCGGGTGGCGAGGAAGGCGGTGCCGATCTGGACGGCGTCGGCGCCCAGGGTGAGCGCCGCGGCCATCCCCCGGCCGTCGGCGATCCCGTCGGCGGCGATGACGAGAACGCCGAAGGCGTCGGCCACTTGGGGCACGAGCGAGAACGTCCCCACGAGCGACTCCCGTACCGGCCGCAGGAAGACGCCCCGGTGGCCGCCGACATCGGCGCCGGAGGCCACGACGGCGTCGACGCCAGACGCACTCCAGTTCGACGGCCTCGTCCACGGTGGTCGCCGTGCCGATCACCGCGATGCCCCGGCGGCGGGCCTCGTCCATAACCCTTCAGGGCGGAATCCCCACCACGAAACTGATGACCGGGGGCTCGGCTTCGACCACCGCGTCCACCTGGGTATCGAAGTCCGGCCCCGGCGTGACGTCCTCGGCCGCACGCGGGCAGCCCGAGATCGGCGCGGTACGGGTGCAGCCGCCGGATGTGCGGCACCACTTCGGCGGGGTCCGGCCATGGCCCGGCCTCGTCCTGCTGGGGAACCCAGAGGTTGACCGCGAACGGGCGGCTGGTCCGGTTGGTGTAGGGCAGGAAGTCGAGTGGGCAGGGTCCGGGGCTGGCATGAACGACGCAGTCCGAGAGGACGCCGAGCGGGTACCGGCCGGTGGCTTTCGCGGTGTTGGTCATCTTTGGGTGCATGTTGACCCGGGCCTTGGAGACGAGCGCGGCACGGGTGTCGGGCCGCCAGGTCGGCCGCTCCAGCGCCGGCCATCGCTCCCCGTCGGGGCGCAGCGTGACTGCAGTGCACGACGTTCACGACCGACGGGGATCAAGGCAACCGCTGGCCGAGACCGCCATTCATGGGCTCATCGCTTCCGCCCGCGCAGGCGTGCCGCCATTCTCCACGCCGGGTGTACAACGCTCACCGGCCGCAACGTGATGAGTAGGGTGAGCGTCCCGGCGCTGAGGAGAGGTGCCTTGCGGTTTCCCGCTCCATCCCACGTCGCGGAGCAGGAGGCGTGGCGGGTTCCTGGCGAATCCGACCACACCGCCGAGGTATGGGCATGGCGGCGAGCAGAAGGGCCGGGTCCCGGTCTGTGACCGCCGCCCAGACCTCGTCGCTCATGGGCGGCCGACGGTGCCGGAGTCGTCCAGCGCGTCCATCGCTTGCGGTTGGGCCGGAATCAGGCCCGGCTTTACTCCCTCAGGCATCTGCTGCTTGCGGCGGAGTCCGGTTACGTAGGTAGCGATCGGTTCGGTGTAGCGGGCCGTCAGCGGACCGACGACGACCAGCACGAGGACGTAGGCGGTGGCCAGGGGACCGAGGGAGGGTTCGATGCCGGCGGTGACGGCGAGGCCGGCGATGACGATGGAGAACTCGCCTCGGGCCACAAGGGTGCCACCGGCGCGCCACCGGCCCTTGACGGAGATCCCGGCGCGCCGGGCGGCCCAGTAGCCGGTGGCGATCTTCGTGGCGGCCGTGACGATGGCCAGGGCGAGCGCGGGCAGGATGACCGGGGGGATGCTGGCGGGGTCGGTGTGCAGGCCGAAGAAGACGAAGAACACCGCGGCGAACAGGTCTCGCAGCGGGCTCAGCAGACTGTGGGCGCCCTCGGCGACTTCCCCGGAGAGGGCGATGCCGACGAGGAAGGCGCCGACGGCGGCGGAGACCTGGAGCTGCTGGGCTATGCCTGCGACCAGGAGGGTGAGGCCGAGGACGACCAGCAGCAGCTTTTCGGGGTCGTCGCTGGAGACGAAGCGGGAGATGACCCTGCCGAAGCGGACGGCCAAGAAGAGGACGAGTCCGGCCACGCCGAGGGCGATGGCGAGGGTGGCGCTGCCGGCGGCCAGGCTCACTCCCGCGAGCAGGGCGGTGATGATCGGCAGGTAGACGGCCATCGCGAGGTCTTCGAGGACCAGGATGCTCAGGATGACGGGGGTCTCGCGGTTGCCGAGCCGTCCGAGGTCGCCCATGACCTTGGCGATGACGCCGGAGGAGGAGATCCAGGTGACGCCGGCCAGGACGACGGCGGCGACCGGGCCCCATCCAAGCAGGAGGGCCATGCCGGCCCCGGGCAGGGCGTTGAGGGTGAAGTCGACAAGGCCGGCCGGGTACTGGGTCTTGAGGTTGGAGACCAGGTCGCTCGCCGTGTACTCCAGCCCGAGCATGAGCAGGAGCAGGATGACGCCTATCTCGGCGCCGATGGCGACGAACTCCTCGCTCGTGCCGAGCGGCAGGAGTCCGCCCTTGCCGAAGGCGAGGCCGGCCAGGAGGTAGAGGGGTATAGGGGAGAACTGGAAGCGTCCGGCGAAACGGCCCAGCAGGCCCAGGGCGAGGATGATCGCGCCGAACTCGATCAGGAAGACAGCGGAGGAGTGCATACGCTCACTCCCGGCCGAGGATCGCAGCGGCGGCCTCGGCGCCCTCGCGGGTGCCGATCACGATGAGGGTGTCCCCGCCGGCCAGCCGGAAGTCGGGCCCAGGGGACGGAATCGCCCCGGCCCGGCGCAGCACAGCCACGATCGACACGCCGGTCTCCGTTCGCATGCGGGTGTCACCCAGCACCCGCCCATTCCAGTGGGAGATGGAGGACAGCTCGATCCGCTCCGCCACCAGCCCCAGGTCGGTCGTGGAGAGAAGGTTCGGGCTGTGGTGCGAGGGCATCAACGCGTCGATCAGTGCCTCCGTCTCGCCGCCGGTCAGCTTCACCGACAGCGCGCACTCGTCCGGCTCGTCCCGCTGGTAGGCGTTCAGCGTCCGGGCGCCGTCGCGGTGGGCGATCACGGACAGACGGCGATGCTCGCGAGTGGTGAGGTCGTATCGAACCCCTATACCCGGCAGCGGAGTACGACTCACGCGAGGAACAGGCACGGCAAATCCCCAGGTTTGTGGTGTTATCGGCGGAAGATGGAGGTGGACAGTGCACCTCATGTCGTCACCTTATCCCTTCGTTAATCACCCGAATCGGTGAAAATGTGCGCTCGATGGAAGATGCCGCGGCTCCTCTTGAGGAGCGGTGTGGGGGAGGTTTGACGGCAAGTCATGCCGCGCTGTCATCGCCCTATTTCTGGCCTGTGCCCGTTCCTCCCCGGCTCCGGCATCATGGTGGAGGTTCCAATGGCGGAGGCCCGGGGCGAGGGAGGAATTGCGTGGTGGAGTGGCGGCGTCTGAGTTCCGGTGCCCGCCCTGTGCCCCACCCCGTCGCAACCCCCTCGGTGTGGGCAGCCGCAGGTGTCGCGGCCCTCGTCGTGGTCACAGTCCTCAACTACCTGAGCGGCCATGGCGACCCCAGGATCGATCTTCTCCTCCTGTCCATCCTTTGCGCCGTACTGAGCACCGGAGCCCGGCTCATGGCTGCACCGGGCACAGCCCTGGTCTGCTGGCTCACCCTCAACGGCTTCGCCACACCCCCCATGGGCGAACTGACCTGGTCCGCCGGCTCCGACCTGGTCCGCCTCGGATGCCTCCTGGCGGCGGCGAGCGCCGGAACCGCCATCGCCCGCATCGCCCATGCCCGCGCGGCG
>NZ_JBSGZP010000145.1:0-13013 GCF_053611065.1 Streptomyces sp. NPDC054840 | reverse complement strand
CCCCCTTCTTCCGCCTCGCGGTCCTACGAGAGCTGCTGCTTGACGACGGCGGCGACCCGCCCGCCCTCCGCCAGCCCGGCGACCTTCGGGTTCACGATCTTCATGACGGCACCCATGGCGCGCGGCCCCTCGGCACCCGCGGCCTTGGCCTCCTGCACAGCCTGCGTCACGATCGCCACGAGCTCGTCGTCGCTGAGCTGCTTGGGCAGGTACGTGTCGAGGAACTCGCCCTCCGCGGTCTCGCGCGCGGCCTGCTCGGGACGGCCGCCCTGGGCGAAGGCCTCGGCGGCCTCACGGCGCTTCTTCGCCTCCTTGGCGATCACCTTGAGGACTTCCTCGTCGGAGAGCACACGTGCCACCTTGCCCGCGACCTCCTCCTTGGTGATGGCCGAGAGGGTCAGGCGCAGCGTGGACGAGTGCAGCTCGTCGCGCGCCCTGATGGCGGTCGTGAGGTCTTCCTGGAGCTTGGCCTTGAGCGTGGTCATGGAAGTGAGTCTGCCAGGTGCGGGGGCAGTGGCGCTCACGGGTTTTGCGGGTCTGCGACGATGGGTCCATGCGTGCGCGTTACGGAGTACCCCTGAAGGCAGCTGCCGGAGTCGCTGCGGTGGGGGCCGCGGGTGTGGCCTATGCCGCCGGTTTCGAGGCACGGTCCTTCCGCCTGCGCCGGGTCACGGTGCCTGTCCTTCCCCGGGGGATGCGCCCGCTGCGCGTGCTCCAGGTCTCCGACATCCACATGGTCGGCGGACAGCGCAAGAAACGTGCCTGGCTGCAGTCCCTGGCCGGCCTGCGCCCCGACTTCGTCGTGAACACCGGCGACAACCTCTCCGACACCGAGGGGATCCCCGAGCTGCTCGACGCCTTGGGCCCCCTGATGTCCTTCCCGGGTGTGTACGTCTTCGGGTCGAACGACTACTACGGGCCGCGGCTGCGCAACCCCGGGCGCTACCTGATCGAGAAGACCCAGGGCCGGCACGGGCTGAACGGCAACAAACCGGTCGTCGGCGCCGTCCACAACCCGTGGGAGGAGATGCGGGACGCCTTCGACGCGGCCGGCTGGCTGAACCTCACCAACACCCGGGCGCGCCTGAAGCTGGACGGCCTGGAGCTCGCCTTCACCGGGCTCGACGACCCGCACATCAAGCGGGACCGCTACGCGAGCGTGGCCGGTGGCCCGGAGGCGGACGCGGACTTCTCGATGGCGGTGGTGCACGCCCCGTACCTGCGCGTCCTGGAGTCCTTCACGGCCGACCGCTACCCGCTGATCCTCGCGGGTCACACCCACGGCGGGCAGCTGTGCATCCCCTTCTACGGGGCGCTCGTCACCAACTGCGACCTGGACACGAAGCGGGTGAAGGGGCTCTCCACGCACGAGGCGGAGGGCAATCGCGCGTACCTGCACGTCTCGGCGGGCTGTGGCACCAACCGGTTCACGCCGGTCCGCTTCGCGTGCCCGCCGGAGGCGACGCTCCTGACGCTGACCCCGAAGGGGTAACACGCAGCGCGGAGGACCGCCCCGTCGCACCTCGTCGTGGTGGCGTTCAGCCCCCTGGTCGCCGCCGACAGCGTGTGCCGGTACACGGACCGCTTCATCGACGCGGCCGGATACGGCTACGCCGCGTGCCCCTGAACGCGCCCTGTCCCTGGGCGCCGCCTTCCACGCCCTCGGCCACGCCCTCGTCCTCGCCCCAGTCGCGGCGGACCGCTTCCGCCCGACGCCACCCCTGACCCCGCGACCGCTCCGCGAAAACCGGATTTCGTCTCCGGCGAGAGGTCCGCTAAAGTAATCGATGTCGCCAGGGCAGCAAGCGCTGCAAGGCGGCGATCGGGGTGTAGCGCAGCTTGGCAGCGCGCTTCGTTCGGGACGAAGAGGTCGTGGGTTCAAATCCCGCCACCCCGACAGAGTAAGACCAGGTCAGCAGTCCCCTCACGTGAGGGGACTGCTGACCTGTTTCTGCTGAGTGACTAACTGAGTGACTACGGCTTCCGCGCGTCCTTGAAGATCTCGTCCATGGCCGTCGCCCCGGTCTGGATCACGGGCCTGATCTGCTTCCGATAGACCGCCTCGGTGACGGCAGTACCGGAGTGCCCGACGAGCCGCGAGATCTCTTCGAGCGGGACCCCCTTATCGGAGAGCAGCGAGACGAAGCTGTGCCGCAGCTCCCGCGGAGTCCACTCCTTCGCGTCGACCCCCTCGGCCCCGGTGATCGCCAGGCGGAAGGCGCGCCGGACGTTGGTCGAGTCCAGCTCGGTCCCCGTGGCGGAGGAGAAGACAAGCCCCTTCTCCGTCCACTGATCACCAGCGGCGAGCCGGTCCCACCCCTGCTCTTCGAACTGCTGCCAGAGCGCGTCCACGCATCGCGCAGGCAGAGCGATCGTCCGGCGCGACTTCTTGGTCTTGGTGTCCCCGGTGGAGCGGACCGAGCGCCACACCGCGATGTGCGGCGGTACAGGCGGCACCGCGTTCGGGTCCCCCTTCAGGAAGACGTGATCCCAGGTGAGCGCCCGCATCTCTTCAGTCCGGGCACCGGTGAGCAGGGCCACCACGATGTACGCGTACGCGGACGTCCCCTCAGCCGCATTGAGCACCGCCTCGGCCTCGGCCAGCCTGAGCGCCTTCGACGGCCGGCCCGGCTGGCCGGTCGGGATGACGCACAGCTCCACGATGTTCCGCTTCACCTTGTCCCGGACCATGGCCCGTTTCACGGACCGGTTCAGGCACGAGTGCATCGCCTGAAGCGTGCGGGTGCTGAGCGTCCTGGCCTTCTCCGCCAGCCACTTGTCGACGTCCTCGCCGCTCAGCTCCCGAAGCTTCCGGGCGCCGAGGGCCGGGATCACGTGGATCCGACTGAGCGAGGTGCAGGTGGCCACGGTCCGCGCGTCGCGGCCGGCCAACCCGTACATGAGCCAGTCGTCCACCGCGTTCGCCACGGTGTAGTTGGTCGGAGCGACGGCCAACCCGTCCTCGTGATCGCGGAGCACCTCCTTGAGTTTGGCCTTGGCCTCGGTCTTGGTCTTGCCGCTCCCCTTTCGCACGACGCGCTTCCCGCTCGCGTCGAAGCCGAGGGTCACGGAGGCGATCCAGCGCTGGCGCCTCTCGTCCCAGTGGAGACCGCCATCCCCCCTACTACGGCGCTTGGTCACTTACCGGCTCCTGCCTCGCGCTCCAGCAGCGCGACGTACTCGTTGATGGCGGACACGGGGATGAGGCGGGCACGGCCCTCGTTGACGGCCCGGAGACGGCCCGCGCGGATCAGCTCGTAGATGACGGTGCGGCTCAGGCTCAGGGCGCGCATGGCCTCCGGCACTTTCAGGAGGACCGGGGTGACTGTCGCGTTGCGCTCGGGGAGGGCGAGGGTCACGGATTCCTCCTGAGGTCGTGTGACGGACGGGCGGACAGCCCGGACAGGTCCGATCCGGGCCGTCCGGGGCGTTCGGGCTGGTCAGATGGGGAGACCGGACAGTCGGACAGCTGGGACACCTCAGGAGTGCTCTCTGTCCGCGTCGCGGTGTCCGGGTAGTAGCTGCCGCTGGCGTCCTTGGCGAGCTGGCCATCGGCGGCCATGCGGGAGCAGGTGCGTCGGACGGTGTCCGCATCGAGGTGGGGCAATGCCTCGGCGATGTCCTTCGGGCGGACGCCGGGGTGCGCGCGGACGTGGCGGAGGATGACGGCTCGGGTGTCGCCAACGAGGTGATCCGAGGCGGGGCCGTCCAGGAGGTGCCACGCACCGGAAGCGGCCTGGAACTGGAGGGCGTACTCGGCTTCGTCCACGTCTCGGCCGGTTACGTGCAGGATGCCGTCAGCCTGTCCGCGGGCCCGCTTCAGGACCAGGGTGGCGTCAGCGGCGCCAGCGATGCCGTTGGTGCCAGAGACCTCGGTGAGGAAGTCCTCGGAGCCTGCCTTGCGGACGTGGTGGACCAGTACGACGGCGATGCCGTAGTGATCCGCGATCCGCTTGGCGTAGCCCACCGCGTGATAGTCCGCGTCGTACGCGGAGATCCCCTGAGGGGCCTGGCCGCGCATCTTGGCGAACACGTCGATCACGACCATGCGGGCGTCCGGGTTTCGGTCGAGCCACTGGGCGATAGCCGCATCTCCGCCTTGGGGGAAGGGCGGGCACTCGGTAACCAGGGTCAGGCCGGCGGGCGCGGGCTGGCCGCCGAGAAGCTTTCCCATGCGGGACTGGAGGCGGCGCGGGGTGTCCTCCAGGGCGAGGTAGAGCACTGGGCCGCCGAGGACGGGTACGGAGTCGAAGGCCTGTCCCCCGGCCGCGACGGAGAGGGCGAGGCCGAGGGAAAGCCAGGACTTACCGACCTTGGGCGGTCCGGCGAGGAGGCTGACGCCTTCGGCGAGGATGCCGGGCACGGCCCACTTCGGTTCGGGGAACTCCGTGGCCATGAGCTGATCGGCGGTCCACGCGGTGCGGGGTCGTTCCCGCTTGGGCGGGGGCGAGGCCTCGGGCTGGGGGTCGCTGGGGACGGAGTACAGGTGGAGGGGCGGGATCGGGTTGGTGGTCATGACGCAACCGCCCTCGGCCTCCGGGCTCCGGCGCGAAGGCCGGAGGCGACCGTGGCGCGGGCTTCGCGGTCGCCCTGGCCAACGCGGAGCGCCGCCTCCGTGAGCCACTCGATCACGTCCGCTTCGCTCAGCTCTCCCCCGGCAACGAGCTGGCCGAGTGCGACGGCGGCGACGTAGAGAGCTGAGTTGTGCTCGTGGTCGGCCGATCCGGATACGCGCTCCAACTCGCCGTTGATCGCAGCCTGGAGCCACCGGCCGCGCCGGTCTGCACCGAGTTCAACCGTGACGGGCGCCTGGGTCGGGAGCGGAGTGGGACGGAGCAGGTCGAGCAGCCAGTCCGGCAGCAACCGCGGGGCCACGCTCACGACCGTCTCGTACGGGCGCCCCTTCCCCGTGATGGTGCTGCCGGGGCCCACGACGTAGCCGCCAATGGCTCGGGTGTCGATCTTCCAACCGAGCTTGCCCGCCGTGTTGCGCAGCTCGATGCCCTCGGGGGCGGCGAAGTAGAGGTGCTGGCCGCCGCTGGAGGTGGAAACCGTGTGCGTGTCGGGGGCGAGGTCTCCGCGTCCGGTGTGCCGCTGGCAGAGGGCGAGGAAGACGTCTCGACCGTTCTGGATGCCGGGGTGGGCCCAGCTGACTGGCGGAAGGTCGTCCGGGGTCTTGGCGGTGTCGAGATCAACCACCAACAGGTTGGACGGGCCGGTGGCGATGCCGATGTTGTAGGGGGCGTGGGCCCAGCAGCGGGCGATCCGTGTGGGGTCGGTCGTGGCGCGCTCGGTCCAGTTCCGGATGGCGGGCCGCTTGTCTCCCGGGATGAGGGGGAAGACGTGCCAGCCTCGGTCAGCGGCGCTCTGCGCGGCCACGGCCAGCGAGTGCGGTTCGGGGTGAGGCATCCTTGGGTTCTCCTGTCGGTCTTCGGACTTGCGGGGAGGGCCGTGGCGGCGGGCGACCTTGGTGGGGAGTCCTGCCGCCACGGGCGTATTCAGCTGTGTCGGTGCCAGAGGGCGTACTCCTGGCGGAGGTAGCCGCGGGGTTCGTGGATGCTGTCCGGGTGGTTGGGCGTGTAGGGGCCGTCCGCGTAGCCGCTGGGGCCGAGGCCGGCGGCGTGGTCGATGGCCATCAGGCGGCGGGCGGCTTCGGTGGCGAGGGTTGCGGCTTCGCCACTCACGGGGTCGTCGTCGGTGAGGGCGACGCGGTCCAGGAGCGCGGCCTTGCGGAGCCAGAACTCGCGGACGGCGATGCCGTGCAGGCAGTCGCGGACTCCGCGCGCGGTCCATCCGATCTCGCTGATGATGCTGGGCGCGGTGGCGTACGCGGTCTCGGGCGTGGGCCAGTGGCCGGGCTGCTGCTCTGCGGTGACGTAGAGGCGGACGCGCTCGCCGTCACGGGTCGGGTGCTGGCGGAACTGGCCAGTGGTGAAGGTCTCGGACAGAGCCTTCGTGATCTCGGGGGCCTCGGGCGGGGTGCAGATGATCCGGATCTCGAACATGCGGATTCCTCTCAGGCTGCGGGGAGTTCGAGGGTCTCTACGGCGGGTCCGGGCAGACTGACGACGTTCGTGGCCTTGCCTGGGGTGTTGGGCCCGTCGTTGTGGAAGCGCCAACTGCCGATGTCCCGCTGGCGCTTCTGCTTGTCAGGGTGGGTGTAGCGGCGGGCCTCGCCGGGGTGGGTGTGGTTCCAGCCCTCGGCGCACACCTTGTGGACGGGCTCCCCGGCGTGGGAGCGCAGTGGTGTCGGCTTGCCGCACAAGGTGCACGGCCGGTTCCCGCTGTGGTCGTAGTGGCGGGTGTCGCCCCAGTCCAGGAGCTGCATCGCCGGTCTCAGCCGTGGAAGTGGTTGCGCTTGAAGACGGCCCGGCGAATGTTGACGATCGTCCCGCCCTGGGCGCCGTGGTTGTTGTCGAGGACCTGGGTGGCGATGAAGCCGCCGAAGATGACGGCGGCCAGGATGATGAGCTGCTGGATGAGGGCTGCGATGGCGGCGATGAAGGTGGTCAGGAGCATCAGGCCGCCGCAGACGGCAGCGAAGCCGATCCCACCGAGGGCGATGTTCACAGCGAGCGGGTTGATGGCGGGCCGCTCCCGGACGGGCTCGGGGGCCTTGGTGGGGGCGATGGCGTAGCCGGTGATGATCCGGCCGTCAGGGAGCTGGACCGTCTGGACGTCCGGCAGCGGGTGCGGCTGCTGAACGTCGAGCGGCGGGTAAGCCGTGGCGAGGGGCACGGGGTGATGGAGTTCGGTGGTCTCCCGCCGGGTGAGGTCGTGGTTCAAGGGGTGCCTCCTACAGGTCGGGTATGGCGTTGATGAGAGAGGTCATGACTTGGGTGACGGCGGGGGCGGCGCCGGTGGAGGCGAGGAAGAAGCCGAACATGACGGCGACGAAGGCGCTTCCGGCGCCGAGGGTCTTGGAGCGCAGGAGGAGGAAGAGGATCAGCCCGAAGAGGGCGACGAGGGAGAGGGTGACGGCCAATGGGGTTCTCCTTGCTCGGGGTTGGGGAGTGCGGGCGGGTAGGGTGCGCGATGGTTCGGCCCTTTCGGGGGCCGGGTTTCGAGTGACGGCCGGCGGCCGAGCCGGTCTGCCGCCAGCTAGGCGGGGGATGCGCCTCATGGCGTTCGGCCGCCGGTCCGCTCGTTCTACTTGCGGCGCGTATTGCGGGCGTCCTCGCGGGCCTGGGCGGTCTCGCGGATGCGGTCGATCTCGTTCTCGATGGCCTTGATGGACTTGCCGCGCTGCTGGCGGCGGACGGCCTTGAAGCCGAGGTAGAGGACACGGGCGAGTTCACCGGGGCTGTGCGGGTCGAGGTCGGTGAAGGGCTGCGGGTCGCGGGCCATGAAGGTGCTCCCTTGGGGTCAGCGGGTGCCGGCGCGGTGGACGCGGACAGCGCGGTTGTAGATCCAGCGGCCGACGCGTATGCGCTTGCCGGTGGTGTGGCAGCGGCGGCAGTCCTTGCCGCGCTTGAGCCGTCCCTTGCGGTCGGTCCGGGTGAGGTAGCCGAAGCCGCGGCACTTACGGCAGTTCCCGAACGGTGAGGCCACGCATGTCGCGATGTAGCTGAGCGTGAGCAGCAGGATGAGGGCGCTAGCGGTGAGGAAGAGGGTCACGAAGGGCCTCCCAGCCGGTTTCAGGGCGTGCGGGGGCCAGCCCGCTAGGCACTAGCGGGCTGATCAGGCATGGAATGGGGTGCTAGGCGCGGTGCTAGACCTAGCGGGGTGCTCCGCTAGGTCTAGCTGCGGATCGGGGTCAGCTCGCGTCCCGCTTTCCGTCACGCTCCGCGCTCGCCTTGACGATGTCGGCGCGTACGATGCCGCGCCGGTTGGCGCCCTTCCCGGCCTCGGTCTTTCCCCAGACCTGGATGGTGGGGACGCCGTAGGGCTTGAGGACGTAGGCCAGCTGCTCGGGCTCCCACCCGCCGTAGACGTCCGGCCGCAGCTCCGCCAGGCGGGCGACGACGACCTCGGACCAGAGCTTGGGCTCTTCCGCGGGGACGACGGCGAGGATGTCGGACAGCAGGTCGTAGGCGGACCGCTCCGCGTGCTCCGGCTCCTGACCGAGGGCGTGACCGGCGAGGGTGCCCGCCCGCTCGCGGGCGGCGCGGGCCCGGTTCCCGATGGCCTCGGCGGTCGGGGCATCCACGTAGACGGAGGACACGATGCGGGCGTCCGCTCCCTCGCCCACGAAGTAGTGGATGCCCTTGTCCTTCCAGGAGAACATCGTGGCCCGCACACCCCGCTTGTAGGAGGAGGTGCCCAGCACCATGTCGTTCTCCAGCTGGCCCATGACCTTCAGGCAGAAGCGCGCCGACGCGTTCGCGGAGATCCCGGTGGGCAGGGCCTTGGCGTCCGGGCGCTGGGTAGCCAGGAGCAGGACGATGCCGGTGGCGGGGCCGCGCTTGACCAGGTCGGTGCAGATTTCCTCGAACTCGGCGCCGTGCTTGGGGTGCTCGAACCACACTTGGCACTCGTCCACCCCGATCACGATCGGGTGCAACCCCAGCTTGGGCTTGTTCGCCAGCTCGCTGGTCACCTTCGACTCGGGGCAGATGTCGCGGGGCAGGGACCGGATCATCTTCGCCCGTCGCCGCAGTTCCTCGCGGACTTCTCGCAGGTCTGCGAGGGCGTAGTCGATGTCGGCGTCTTCATCGCCGGCGCGGTGGCGGTGGGAGACCTTCTCCCCGACCGGGTCGAGGTCTCCGGTGCCCTTGAGGTCGTAGGTGTGCAGCTCAGCGCGGGTGTCGAGCGCGGCGATCAGGAGTAGGAGGCGGAGGAGGAAGGTCTTGCCCATGCGGGGGATCGCGCCGATGACGGCCGCGATGTACATGAGGGTGATCTCCACCCACCGTCCGCGCTGGTCGGTGCCGAACGCGACGGGCTTGAACAGGTCCACGCTCCCGGACTTCAGGAGCGGCCAGGTGGGCTTCTTTGCGGTGGACATGTCCTGGTCGCCGACCCAGAGCACGAGGCGGCCGGTGTGCTCGTCCGGGACGGCCTCGGGCCACACGCAGCCGAGGGGGCGGCGCAGGCCGGAGGCGAGCTTGTCGCGGCGCTCGATGACGTCGGTGACGGTGACGCCGTAGGGGAGGTCTCCCTCGGCCCGCCAGCCGGGCCCGTCGCGGGTGATAGGGGCGGTGAAGGTGAACCCGTCACGGCCCTTGGACTGAGCCTGGCTGATCGGGGCGATGCCGAGGGCGCCGAGGGCGCGCAGGATGATGTCCGAGGTCAACTTGGGCGCCTTCGCGACCTCGACGGCGCGGTTGATGACGGGGGCGTCGGGGCGTCGGCCGGCCGCGCCGAGGGCGAGGACCAGGGCGCTGATGGAGAGGGCGTGGACCCAGCCGGGGGCCAGGATGTAGATGGCGAGCGCGGTGATGGAGCCGACCAGCAGGGAGAGTCCGGCGATGATGGCGCGCAGCCGGACGCGTCCGTCACGCTGGCGGGAGAGGGTCAGGTACTCGGCGGCGTCCTCACGGCGGACGGCCGCAGCGCGGACGGGGTCGCCCTCGCGGTCGGCCAGCCACCTCACCGTCCCCCCGACCACCCGCGCGGCACCGCGGGGCGCCTGGAGGGTGAGGCGGGCGGCGTAGACCGGGGACCGCAGCGCGTGATACCCGGCCAGGTGGGAATAGTGCTTGGCCACCCAACCAGCGGCCGTCTTCAGTTCAGCGCTGGAGCGCAGCCACGGCGGGATGATCGCCCGACGCTTCGCGCCGAGGAGTCGGCCGAGGTAGCCGGGCCCGGCGAGGGCGGGTCCGTCGACGAGCCGTCGGGCCGACGGGTCGCCCGACTCGTCGGCCGCCGTGGCGGGTGCCGAGTCGGCGGACGGGTCGGCCGTCGCGTGGCGGGCGGTGCGGGCCTTGTCGAGGTCGACCACGTCGGCGCCGAAGTCGGCGGTCAGTTCGGCTTCGAGTCGGTTGAAGAAGTCGTGCTCGTCGTCAGGGTGCTTCACTGGAGCTTCCTTCCAGAGCGAGGGAAATGACGGGCCCGACCGACTGCTGTGAGAGGTGAGCGGTCGGGCCCGTGTCCTTGATGGTGAGTCAGGTGCCTGCACAGGTAGGCACGCAAAGTGCGTGCCTTGTTCAGGCGGCGCGCTGTTCTTGAGTGGCGCTGCAGTCGGTGCATGTACCGAGGGAGGTCGGGATGACGTATCCGGCGTCCCTCTGGCAGTCGGGGCAGGTGCGGCGGGCCCGCATCGCCTTGGCGAGCGCGGATGCTCGGCCGGGGGTCATGGGACGAACGGGCTTGGCCCGGTCGACGTCGTAGAGGTAGGCGGCACGGATCCCGGGGCTGCCCGGCTGGCGGTATCGGTTGGAGTGCCACATCAGCTGCGCAACGACGTCTTGGCCGCCGGGCCTGAGCCCTTGCTCGCGCAGCTGGCGGCGGGTGGCCAGGCCGAGCGGGGCCAGGTTCCATGGGTAGGTGGGGATACCGAAGCGTTCCCCGCGCGGGTCCCAGAACCGCGGCTGGCCGGCCATCAGGCGGCCGTCTCAAGCAGGTTGTCCACCTCGTCAGTGGGCTGTCGCTTGCGGCCTTCGGCTCGCTCGGCCAACAGGGCGTCCCGCAGGGATCGGGAGCTGGCGGCGGAGCAGCGCAGGTGAGTGCGGATGGCCTCGGCATTGATCGCGGTGTCGGGCCAAGCCGCCGTCACGTCACGGGCTTCGGCGAGCAGCTGCTCGGCGGTCCGCTGTCCCTTGGTGGCCTTGGCCCGGCTCGGCCGCCTACGCGGGGAGCGGGGCGCCCTGCCCTTCGGTGCTTCCTTCTCGGGGCCTGCGGGCTCCACCGCCTCGGCAGGAACCGACGTGATCGTCTCGGTCGCCTCGACGGCGGGGGCCAGCTCGCCGAGCTTGAGCAGGACCCGCTGGC
The DNA here is from genome assembly GCF_053611065.1 of Streptomyces sp. NPDC054840. Classification (NCBI taxonomy): domain Bacteria; kingdom Bacillati; phylum Actinomycetota; class Actinomycetes; order Kitasatosporales; family Streptomycetaceae; genus Streptomyces; species Streptomyces sp. NPDC054840. The sequence continues at coordinate 2,141 of NZ_JBSGZP010000145.1, read as the reverse complement.
GTCGTGGTGTCTTCGTGCGCCACTTGCGGCCGTGCAGCTCCCGCAGATCAGCGCGGGCCAGCTGTCGTTCCCGTTCCTTCGCCAGTGCCTCGGTGTAGGAGGTGATCTCCCACAAGGTCATGCGGCGCCAGAGCGCGAAGGTGGAGGGGAAGGCGAGCAGCCATCGGGAACGTCGGATCTTCTCCATCCGGCGGCCGGTGACGGCGCCGATCCGGACGGCGTAGACGTGGGCAACGATCTCGGCGAACACGACCCACAGCAGCGGCATCGTGCCGTGCGCGAGCTTCGCGGACAGCGAGTGCCCGGCCGCGATGTTCAGCCAGCATGTCACCGCGGTCAGGGCCCAGGGCACGAACCGCACCCACGCGAGCGGCATGTCCATCCGGATGAGCAGCAGGTTGGCCGCGGTGAACACCGGGATCGCGATGTCGATGCCGATCGGCAGCATCCACGGCGAACCGAACGCCCACCGCTCCGCCGCCGCCGAGACCGCATCGAACGAAGAGGCCAGGCCCAGCCCGCCGACCCCTGCCGCCGCCACGGCGGCGAAGCCCATCAGGCCCAGCTCGGGCTTGGTCAGAGGCGGAACCTCGGGCCGTGCGTTCTCCGGCGTGGTCGTCATCGCGCACCGCCAATCCGCCGGCGGTGGTTCGCCCAGCCGAGGTGGTGGGCACAGAAGCCGATCGCGGCGATCAGGAGCAGCCACTGCTCGTGCAGCGCCACAGCGGCCAGCAGCGCGGTGATCGTGACCGCCGAGCCGGTCGCGATCAGGATCCGGTCGGCGCCATCGGGCGAGTGCTGGCTCATGCCGCCGCCCCCTTGCCGGAACGCGTGCGGCGGCGGGCGGGCCGCCGCCGCATCGGGACTACGTTGAACAGCTCCGGCGCGTTCGCCTCGATCACCTGGGCGGCGACCCGGCTCACGTCATCCGGCAGATCCGGGTTCTCGGCGAGGATGTCGCGGGCCGCATCCAGACGGGCCGCACGCTCCTCCTCACTCTCACCCTCCACCCCGAGCCACAGCTCCAGCGGGGTACCCAGGGCCAGCTCGATGAACTCGTTCACACTGACGGCCTCCTGGCCGCCGATGTACGTACGCATGGTGCTCTCCTGAAGTCAGCAGGGGCGGGGAGAACCCGGCGGTGGGCGACCTTGGTGGGGAGTCCCACCGCCGGGCGGAGACGTGCAATGGGAGGGCTTCGCCGTCCCGCCGTTGCCACGGCGGACAGCCCCGAGCCCTGGGTGTCGGGCGCGTCATCGTCGCTGCTCTGACGCCAGCAGGGCGGCGCGCAACGGGTGGCAGCCGAAGCTGTTCTCCAGGGCCGATACGCGGAAATGTGAGCCGCCAGGCGGTCATGACCCAGCCGCCAGGGGACGGGATCACGCCCGTCGCGTCTTGCTACTCACTCTGTTCAGTTTTCAAGGAGCCAGTGGTTCCTTCGGATCCGTTTCGCGGGATCCTCCGGGCACGGGAGACGCACGAGAGATGATCCAGATTGACCTAGGTCCATCTCTTGGTTAGGAAGCTACCCAGGTCGATCCGGGTCGTCAAGCGGCTCGACCGGATTCGAATTGACCTAGGCCGGTTACGCTCGAACGCATGGAGAAGAGCGCCGGCGCACCGCGCCCCACGGCCAAGGACATCGCCGCCGACATCCGCCGCGAGATCGCGAGTGGGAAGCTGGGGCCAGGCGACCAGCTCAGGGCTGCTCGCGAGCTGGCCAAGGAGTACCAAGTGACCTTGGTCAAGGTTCAGAACGCGTATCGCGAGCTGAGCGACGAAGGACTCGTGTTCTCCGAGGTGGGGCGCGGGACGTTCGTCGCCGACCCCTCGCAGCCCATCCGCTCGGGGGACGGCGGAGGCGGAACGGCGTTCATCGCCCTCGCCACGGAGATCAGCGCGCTTCACGAGACGCTCAGGCAGTTCGGGGAACGGCTGGAACGCCTGGAAGAGATCGTGAAGACGCGGGGTGCGTAAGCCCCTCTACAACACCATCTGCGCGTAAGGACAGCCGCAACAACTCCTGTTGAGCGGCTCTGATGCCTGCCAGGAGCAAGGCACACTGTGCAGCGCTGAGTTCACTTGCTTCACGCGGCTGTTCGACTGTGATCGGCATGTGGGACAGCCTGAGTGCATAAACG
>NZ_JBSGZP010000144.1:0-13074 GCF_053611065.1 Streptomyces sp. NPDC054840 | reverse complement strand
GATCCACCCCTGACGCGCGGTGCGGTGCCGTGCGGCGCCTCGGCCGGGGGCGCCGCCCCCGGACCCCCGCGCCTCACCCGTCGGCGGGACCGGGGTGGCCGACCGGTCCGGGTCGGCCTTCGGGGCCGGGACTCAGCCGCGGCCCAGGGGCCAGGCCACCGCCGCCGGCGCGCGGTCCGTGGTACCCGCGTACTGGGCGCAGGCGTCCGTCAGTGTTTCCAGGAGGGTGAGCGGGTCCGGGAGGGTGTGTTCCATGCCGCGGATCCAGGTCACCGCCTGGTCACCGGGCAGGGCCGCCGGCGGGACCAGGACGTAGCTGCCGCGGCAGTGCCAGCGCAGGCCCGGGTGTTCGTCCATGGTCTCGGGGTGGCAGTCCAGTTCGCAGGGCCACCACTCGTCCTCGTCCTCGGGGGTGCCGCGGGTGGCGGTGAAGAAGAGCATCCGGGCCTGTTCGCCGGTGCCGCCCGATTCGGCGACGGGGCCGACCTCGATCCCGGCCTCCAGCAGTCGGGCGAGGGCGGCGGTGCCGGCCTCCAGCGGGACGTCGAGCACGTCGTGGACCATGCCGGTCGCGGTGATGAAGTTGGCCTGGGGCTGGTTGCGCGCCCAGCGCTCGACCTGTGCGCGGTCGGTGGTCGACTGGGTCTGCCAGGCGAAGGAGACGGGGTGGCGGGCGGGCGTCGGACAGCCGATCCGGTCGCACGAACACCGGTAACCGGCGGGATGGGCGGCGGGGGCGAGCGGCAGGCCCGCGGCGGCGACGGCCAGGAGGAGCGCCTCGCGCTCCGCACCGGGGTCCTCGGCGGTGGGTTTCTGCCGCCGGCGCAGCCACTGGGACATCCTGCTCTGCTGGCCGCGTTTGACGCGGCCGGACTCAGACCCCATCTATCCCCTCACCTCACCGTATCCCCGGCGGACCAACCCATCGTCCCACCATCCTGAGCCCCGGGTGACCGCTCTTGACGACCGGGGGGTTGGCGATGCCTGGCCGGAAACCCCCACAAACCCATAGAATCAGGCCAAATATTCTCGGCCGATCTTCGATTCCCTGGCCGCTACCGGGCGGTGACGTTGGCCACCCCGCCCAGCACCCGGTCCACGAGCGCGTCGGTGTAAGCGTGTGTCAGGGGCGCGGTGCGCAGCAGCCAGCGGTAGGTCAGCGGTCCCAGCAGCATCTCCACCGTCAGCCGCAGGTCCGTGTCCGGCGCGAGCCGGCCGGTCTCCCGGGCCGTGCGCAGCCGGGCCTCGTACAGGGCGAGCCGGGGCTCCAGCAGCTGCTCGGTGAAGCGGGCGCCGAGCTCGGGGTCGGTGGCCCCGGCCGCCGTCAGGGCGCGCGCGGGGGCCTCGTACTTCTCGTCGTTGAACTCGTCGACCGTCGCCCTCAGTACGTGCTTCAGGTCGGCCGCGAGATCCCCGGTGTCGGGGAATCCGGTCCCCTCGGCCTCCGTCTCCGCGTCCCCGGCGAGGGTCAGGGAGGCGTCGAGGAGGACGGCGGCCTTCGAGGGCCACCAGCGGTAGATGGTCTGCTTGCCGACGCCCGCGCGGGCGGCGATGGCTTCGATGGTCAGCTTGTCGTAGCCGACCTCCCCGACGAGGGCGAGCGCGGCGTCGAGGATGGCACGCCGGGAGCGGTCGCTGCGGCGGCTGGCGTCAGGGGTCCTGGGCATGGCCCGAAACTAGCAAAGCGAGACGTCTCGTCTTTCCACAGGTTTGCTTAAACCACCCAATCAGTTCACTGTGCTGTCCAGGTGGAGGAGAGACGATTCTCTCCGCACTCGTCCCGAGTCGTGAAAGTCGTGAGGAGCCTTCTTTGCGCAGAGACGCCACACCCCGGCGCTACCTGATGTGCCCACCCGCACACTTCAAGGTCACGTACTCCATCAATCCGTGGATGGATCCCACGAAACCGGTGGACCTGCCCCTCGCACTGGCCCAGTGGGAAGACCTGAGGGACCGCTACCGTTCCCTCGGCCACATCGTCGAGACCCTCGAACCCGATCCCGCGCTGCCCGACATGGTCTTCGCGGCGAACGGGGCCCTCGTCGTCGACGGCCGCGTCCTCGCGGCCCGGTTCGCCTACCCGGAACGGACCGCCGAGGCCGAGCGGCACCTCGACTGGTTCCGGAGCAACGGCTACACCGACATTCACGAGCCCTCCCACGTCAACGAGGGCGAGGGGGACTTCGCGGTCACGGACAGCTACATCCTGGCCGGCCGGGGCTTCCGCTCCAGTCCGCTCTCGCACGACGAGGCCCAGGAGTTCTTCGGCCGCCCGGTCATCGGCCTCGACCTGGTGGACCCACGCTACTACCACCTGGACACGGCGCTCAGCGTCCTCGACCGCGACGAGATCATGTACTACCCGGAGGCCTTCTCGCCCGGCAGCCGGGCCGTGCTCAGGCGGCTCTTCCCGGACGCCCTGATCGCCGACGGCGGGGACGCGGCCGCCCTCGGCCTGAACGCGGTCTCCGACGGCCTGCACGTCCTGCTCCCGCAGGCGGCGACCGGACTGCTGGAGCCGCTGCGGGACCGGGGGTTCGAGCCGGTCCCGATGGATCTGGGCGAGCTGCTCAAGGGCGGCGGCAGCGTGAAGTGCTGCACCCAGGAGCTGCGCCCGTAGAACCCGCTACGGCTACGGCTACGGCTACGGCTACGGCTGCGGCTGCGGCTGCGGCTGCGGTGCCGGGGGCCAGGCCTGGCCCCAGTCGGCGTCCCGGGCGGCCTTGTAGAGGTCGCCCTGGCGCTTGGTCACGTTGACCCGGGTCAGGCCACCCCCCTCGGGGCCGCACAGTTCCAGCAGGACGAGCCCCTTCCGGATCTGCGGCTTGCGTGTGATCCGGGAGGCGGCCGGTTCCGTCGGGAAGCGGGTGGCGGCGACGTAGCTGAACTTCTCGTCCTCGTAGGGGAGCGAGCCACCCTTGACCTGGCGGTGCAAGGAGGACCGGCTCACCCGCGCCGAGAAGTGGCACCAGTCCTGCCCGACCTCGATCGGACAGGTCCCGTCGTGCGGGCACGGAGCGGCGATCCGCAGCCCGGCCTCGATCAGCTGGGTGCGGGCCTCGCGGATGCGCAGGTAGCCCTCCGGCGTGCCCGGTTCGATCAGCACCACGGCCTGGCCGGCCCGCGCCGCCTCCGCGACGACGGCCTTGCGCGCCGGTGCGGTCAGTTCGCCGAGTACGTAGGACACCGTCACCAGGTCCGCCTCGGGCAGCGCCAGCCCGGAGCCGATGACCGCCCGGCGCCAGGCCGCGGCGCGGAGCACCTCCGACGAGGACGCCGCCGCCAGTTCCCGGCCGAGGGCCAGGGCCGGCTCCGCCCAGTCCAGCACCGTGGTCTCCCGCGGGCCGCCCCAGGTGGCGTCCACCGCCCAGGTCGCGGCGCCCGTGCCGCCGCCCACGTCCACGTGCGTGCCCGGCGTCCAGCCGGGCGCGGCCTCGGCCAGCCCGTCGAGGGTGGCCCGGACGGCCTCGAAGGTGGCGGGCATCCGGTACGCCGCGTACGCGGCGACATCGGAGCGGTCGCGCAGGACGGGCGCGTCGGTCGGGGTCTGTCCCCGGTAGCTGGCGATGAGCCGCTCCACGGCGGCCGCGGCCTGCTTGGGCGGGAGCCCGTCGAGCAGTCCGCCCAGCGTGCGGCGGAGGGTCTCGGCGGAGGTGGGGGTGGAGGCGTTCACCTGGGAAGTTTATGCCGCCGTCGGCTCGGCCCCGGCCGCTGTGGGCGGGGGCCGACCGGCGGGGCTCCGCCGGACCCGGGGGTTCCGCCCCCGGGCCCGCGCCTCACACGCCGGCGGGGCCGGACGGGTCGGCGGGGAGGGGACGGGCGGGTGCGGTCCGCCACGGGCGGCACAGGCCGATGAACGCGCTCAGGGCGAGCAGGGCGCACACCAGCTGGACCAGGGCCATCGGGACCGCCGTGTCCTCGCCCGCGATGCCCACCAGGGGCGAGGCGATCGCGCCCACCAGGAACGAGGTGGTTCCGAGCAGCGCGGACGCAGATCCGGCCGCGTGCGGGGTCCGCATCAGGGCCTGCGCGTTGGTGTTCGGCAGCACCACGCCCATCGCCGACATCAGCACGAACAGGGCGGCGGCGATCGGGGTCAGCCCGACCTCCCCGAACACGCCGGTCGACATCAGCAGCAACGACACCGCGGCGGTCGTGACGACCGCGAGCCCGACGCCCAGCACCTTGTCCAGGCGGACCCTGCCCACCAGCAGCTTGCCGTTGATCTGGCCGACGAGGATCAGGCCGACGGAGTTGAGCCCGAAGAGCAGGGAGAAAGCCTGGGGCGAGGCCCCGTAGATCTCCTGCACCACGAACGGCGAGGCGGATATGTAGGAGAAGAGCACGGCGAAGGAGAAGCCGCCGGTCAGGGTGTAGCCGGCGAAGACGCGGTCGCCGAGCAGCCCGCGCATGGTCCGCAGGGCCGAGCCGACACCGCCGGTGTGCCGCCGTTCGGGCGGCAGGGTCTCGCCGAGGCCGCGCCAGACCATCAGGGTGAGCACCGCCCCGACGACGGTCAGGACGAGGAAGACCCCGCGCCAGTCGGCGAAGCGCAGGACCTGGCCGCCGATGAGCGGGGCGATGATCGGGGCGGCCCCGGATATGAGCATCAGGGTGGAGAAGAAGCGGGCCATCTCGTCCCCGTCGTACAGGTCGCGTACGACGGCCCGCGCGATGACGATCGCGGCGGCGCCGGCCAGGCCCTGGAGCAGCCGGAAGGAGATGAGCAGCTCGGTGGTCGGGGCGAGCGCGCAGATCGCGGTGGCCAGGACGTAGACGACCATGCCGATGAGCAGGGGCCGGCGGCGGCCCCACTTGTCGCTCATCGGGCCGATGACGAGCTGGCCCAGGGCCATGCCGGCGAGGCAGGCGGTCAGAGTGAGCTGGACGGTCGCGGCAGGGCTGTTCAGGGCGTCGGTGACCTGGGGCAGGGCCGGCAGGTACATGTCCATGGACAGCGGGGGGAGGGCGGTGAGCCCGCCGAGTATGAAGGTGACCAGCAGGCTCGTACGGCGCGCGGCCGCGAGGGGCGCTGTGGCGGTGGGGGCAGAGGGCGAATCGGGCGACGAGTCGTGCGAGGCGGCGGTCGCGGGGCCTCTCTCCGACATGCGGAACTCCAGTCTTCTCATCTGATCTACGCACCCCTGACCGGCCCATGCTCTCAGCAATCGGAACGTCCGGGGAACGGGGCGCCGTGTGACGTACCCTGCGGCCCCATGGACGAAAGTACGAAGAAGATCGCCGTGGTGACGGGCGCAGGCTCCGGGATCGGCCGCACCGTGGCGCTGACCCTGGCCGCCGCGGGCTGGGCCGTGGCCGTGGCCGGCCGCCGCACCGAGCCGCTGGAGGAGACCGCCGCGGCCGCCGGGGAAGGCGCCGACGTGCTGTGCGTACGGGCGGACGTGAGCGACCCGGACGACGTGACCGCGCTGTTCGAGTCGGTCGTGGCCCGGTACGGGCGCCTCGACCTGCTGTTCAACAACGCGGGCACCTTCGGGCCGGCCGGGGTCCCGCTGGAGGACCTCACCTACGAGGCCTGGCGCTCGGTCGTCGACGTCAACCTCACCGGCGCCTTTCTGTGCGCGCAGGCGGCCTTCCGGCAGATGAGGCGACAGGACCCGCAGGGCGGTCGCATCATCAACAACGGCTCCATCTCGGCGCACGTGCCGCGCCCCCACTCCATCGCCTACACCGCGACCAAGCACGCGATGACCGGCCTGACCAAGTCCCTGTCGCTGGACGGGCGGCCGTACCGGATCGCCTGCGGCCAGATCGACATCGGCAACGCGGCGACCGAGATGACCGAGCGGATGCAGACCGGCATCCTCCAGGCCAACGGGCAGCTGGCCGTCGAGCCGGTGATGGACGCCGCCGACGTGGCCCGCACGGTCCTGCACATGGCGGAGCTCCCGCTGGAGGCGAACGTGCAGTTCGCGACGGTGATGGCGACCTCGATGCCGTACATCGGCCGCGGCTGAGCCACGCGGGATCCACCGCCGGGAAACCCCATTGCCAGGCCGCGGGGCCGCGGCCGATCATGGCCGGATGACCGACACCGAGGTACTCCGCTACACCGCCTTCTCCCACGACCCGGACGGCGGCAACCCGGCCGGGGTCGTGCTCGACGCCGCCGGACTGGACGAGCGCGCCATGCTGGAGATCGCCGCCGGGCTCGGCTACAGCGAGACGGCCTTCCTGACCGCCCCGCCCGAGGGGCTCGGCGGTGAGGAGGGCCGGTCCTTCACCGTGCGCTACTTCAGCCCGAAGGCGGAGGTTCCCTTCTGCGGGCACGCGACCGTGGCCACGGCCGTGGCGCTGGGGGAGCGGATCGGGCCGGGGGAACTCCTCCTCGCCACCCGGGCGGGGACCGTACCGGTGACCGTCACCTCCGAGGGCGGGCTGCTGCGGGCCACGCTCACCAGCGTCGAGCCGCACATCGAGGAGATCGGCGCCGCCGACCTCGCCGAAGCACTGGCCGCGCTGGACTGGCCCGAGGCCGACCTGGACCCGGCGATCGTGCCCGCGATCGCCTACGCCGGGGCGCGGCACCTGGTGATCGGCGCCCGTACCCGGGCCCGGCTCGCGGACCTGGCCTACGACTTCGCCCGGCTGGAGGCCCTGATGCGGCGTCTGGACCTCACCACGGTCCAGCTGGTGCACCGGGCCGGCCCGGCGGAGTTCCACGTACGCGATCCCTTCCCGGTCGGCGGCGTGGTCGAGGACCCCGCCACGGGAGCCGCCGCGGCGGCTTTCGGCGCGTACGCCCGCGAGCGCGGCCTGGTCCCGGCGGACGCCGTGCTCACCCTCCACCAGGGAACGGACATGGGCCGCCCCGGGGTGCTCACCGTGGAACTGCGCGAGGGCGATCCGCACGTCCGGGTCGGCGGCACGGGCGTACGGATCGCGTGAGCGCGCCCACCGACCCGGTTCCGGCCCTGCGGGTGCTCCGATTCGCCGAGGCCGACGTGCCCGAGGCGTGGGCCCGGCAGGTCGCCGCGCTGGAGGCGAGGGTGTGGCCCGGTTCCACGCCGGGCCACGACCCGGTGCTCCGGCCGCGGACGATGCTGCTCGTCGACGGGGCCGGGACGGTGGCCGCCGCGCTGTCACTGCTCCACAAGCCGATCCCGCTCGCGGGCCGAACGTACCGGGCCGCCGGGCTCAGCTCCGTGGTCGCCCTGCCGGAGCGGCGGGGCCGCGGCCTCGGCGGCCGGCTGGTGGCGGCGGCCCGCGCCGAACTGGCGGCGGATCCGGCCGTGGACCTGGCGCTGTTCAGCTGCGACCGGCCCCTGGCGGCCTTCTACGAGGCGGCCGGCTTCCCCCTGCTGCCCGGCACGGTCCTGGTGGGCGGGACCCCGGAGGATCCCCTGGCCACCGACGACCCGGGCTTCGACAAGGTGGTGGTGGCGGCCTTCTTCACCGACGACCCGGTCCGGGACCGCGCCGCTTTCACGGGCGTCCGCGTCCCGCTCCACCCCGGAAACACCGACAGGCTGTGGTGACGGGCCCGAGGGCTCCTCACCACAGCCTGTCGGCGGCAGTCTCCAGGAGATGTCCGCTCAGTTGGCGGGCGTGGAGTCCGACTGCGCGGGCCGCGCCTTCGGCGCGCCCGCGGGGCGGCTCCGGTCGACGAGGAACAGCGTCAGCACGGGGACCAGGTACAGCAGCCACACCGTGAGCTGGAGGACGGTGGGGTCGGGCTGGAAGTTGAAGACGCCCTTGAGCAGGGTCCCGTACCAGCTGTCCGGCGGAACGGTCGCGCTGATGTCGAAGGCCTTGTCGCCCAGGCCGCCCAGGAAGCGGGCCTCCTGGAGGTCGTGCACCCCGTACGCGAGCACGCCAGCGGCCACGATCACCAGCATGGCTCCGGTCCACCGGAAGAACTTCGCCAGATTGATCGTCAGCGCGCCCCGGTAGAAGAGGTATCCCAGCAGGATCGCCGTGGCGATGCCCAGCAGCACACCGATCAGCGGCGCCGAGGAACCCTCGCCACTGGCCCGTACCGACGCCCACACGAACAGCGCCGTCTCCAGGCCCTCCCGGCCGACGGCCAGGAAAGCCGTGGCGACCAGCGCCCCGGTGCCCATGGCCAGCGCGGAGTCGAGCTTGCCGTGCAGATCGGCCTTCAGATGCCGCGCGGTGCGCTTCATCCAGAAGACCATCCACGTCACCAGACCCACCGAGATGATCGACAGGGTGCCGCCGAGCAGCTCCTGCGCCTCGAAGGTCAGCTCCTGGGTGCCGAATTCGAGCATCGCGCCGAAGGCGAGGGAGATCGCGCAGGCGATCGCGATGCCCAGCCACACCGGACGCAGGGCGTCCCGGCGCCCGGTCTTCACCAGGTACGCGACGAGGATGCAGACGACCAGGCTGGCCTCCAGCCCCTCGCGCAGGCCGATCAGATAGTTGCCGAACACGGCTGGTGGTTCCTCTCCGGCGGGGACTACGCGAACAGCGTCCGGCCCCACCAGTCGTCCTTGTCGCGGACGCCCGGCGGGACGGCGAAGATCGCCGAACCCACGTGCTGGATGTATTCGTTGAGGACGTCGGACTTCGCCAGGTTGCGCTGGATCGGGATGAATCCCTTGCGGACGTCGCGCTGGTAGGCGAGGAAGAACAGGCCCGCGTCGAGGCGGCCCAGACCGTCCGTGCCGTCGGTGAAGGAGTAGCCGCGGCGCAGGATCGTCGCACCGTTGTTGGTGTCCGGGTGCGCGAGGCGCACGTGCGCCTCCGGCTTCATCGCCTTCAGGAACGGCTCGTCGTGCTCTTTGGACTTGCCGACGGGGGCACCCTCGCCCTTGTCGCGGCCGAAGATGTCCTCCTGCTCCTGGAGCGGGGTGCGGTCCCAGGTCTCGATGTTCATCCGGATCCGGCGGGCCACCAGGTACGAGCCGCCGGTCAGCCAGTCGCTGCCGTCGCCCGCGCCGACCCACACGTGCTTGTCCAAGGCGGCCTTGTCGGTGCCGGAGATGTTCCGGGTGCCGTCCTTGAAGCCCATCATGTTGCGCGGGGTCTGCTCGTCGGGTGTGGTCGACGAGGTCTTGCCGAACCCGAGCTGCGACCAGCGCATGGCGGTGCGGCCGAAGCCGATGCGGGCCAGCTGGCGGATCGCGTGCACGGCGACCTGCGGGTCGTCGGCGCAGGCCTGGACGCAGAGGTCGCCGCCGGAGCGGGCCGGGTCCAGGTTGTCGCCGGGGAACAGCTCCAGGTCCACCAGCGCCTCGGGACGCTTGCCCTCGAGCCCGAAGCGGCCCTTGGCGAACAGGCCGGGCCCGAAGCCGATGGTCAGGGTGAGCCGCGAGGCCTTCAGGCCCAGCGCCTCGCCCGTGTCGTCCGGCGGGGCCTCCGGGAGGCCGCCGAAACCGCCCTCACCGACCGGCAGACCGGCGGTCATCAGCCGGGCCGCCACCGTCCACTCCTTGAGGAGCTTGATCAGTTCCTCGCGGTCCTTCGTCTTCACGTCGAAGGCCGCGAAGTGCAGGCGGTCCTGCACGGCGCTGGCGATACCGGCCTGGTGCTCGCCGTGGAAGGGCACGGATGCCCCGGTGGCCGCCGCCGACACCATGTCCGGGCCGCTGCCGAAGGCCGTCACCGCACCGCCGGCCGCGGCGGCGCCGAGCGCGAACCCGGCCCCGCCCCAGCCCAGCACCGCACGGCGCGAGGGAGCCGCGGCGGAAGCCGGCAGCGAACCGTCGCCGTCCTGCTGAGCCTGCTGCTGCTGCGCAGCCGAGCCCGACTCGGTCATCGTTCTCCTCCGTCTGCTTCCGTCTCCGCCGGTTACTTGGTGACCGCGGCGGCGAGCTTGGACAGCGGCTCGGCGAGCGCGTTCACGCCGTCCGAGAGCTCCTTGCGCTCCGGCTCGCCGACCTTGTCGTACGAGGTGAACTCATAGGTGGTCCGGTCCGCGCGGTACTTGTCCAGCAGGGTGTCCAGGGCCGCGAACTGCGCGTCGAGCTGCTTGACCAGCTCCGGGTCGTTCTTCGAGGCGATCGGCTTGAGCAGCTCGTACGCCTTCTGCGCACCCTCGACGTTGGCCTTGAAGTCGACCAGGTCGGTGCGCGAGTAGCGCTCCTCCTCACCGGTGACCTTGCCGGTGGCGACCTCGTCGAGGAGCTCCTTGGCGCCGTTGGCGATCGAGGTCGGGGTGATCTCCGCCTGGCCGACCTTCTTCTGCCATTCGGTGAGATCGGCGATCAGGATGTCGGCGAGCTCCTTCTCCCGGTCACCGATCTTGTTGTCGATCCACAGGGACTTCTCCAGGCGGTGCCAGCCCGTCCAGTCCTTCTCCAGGTCCTGGCCGGCCTCCAGGCCGTCCTCGCGTACGTCGACCTTGGGGTCGATGTCACCGAAGGACTCGGCGACCGGCTCGGTGCGCTCCCAGCCGATGCGCGAGCCCGCGTAGAGCTTCTTGGCGCCCTCGATGTCGCCGGCCTTGACCGCGTCCGCGAAGGCGGTCGCCTTGGGGAGGGTCTCCTCGGCCTGCTGGACCACGTACGCGCGGTAGGCGGCGACCGCGGCGTCCATCTCGGGGCTGCGCTTCTCCTCGCCGCCCTTGCCGGTGGCCTTGACCTTCTGGGAGATGCCGTCGCCCTTCATGCCGGGCTTGCAGACGATCTCGTAGTCGCCCGCCTTGATCTCGGCGGTGATGGAGGCCTTGGTGCCGGGGCCGATGTTCTCGCGCTCGGTCACGATGCGGGCGTCCGGGAAGAGGACGTAGACCTCGGTGACCTTGGAGCCCTTGTTCTCGACGTCGATCTGCACCTTGCCGGACGGGAACTCCGTCTTCGAGACCTCGCAGGCGCTGTCGGAGGCAGCCACCTTGATCGCCTTGTCGCCGCCCGCCTCGCTCTTCTGGGAGCAGCCCGTGACGGCGGTCAGTGCGGCCGCCACAGAGGCTGCGGCGATGACGGTGAGGCGAGCGGGGCGCATAGGGGGCTCCTGGCGTCGGACGTGAGGGGCCGCCCCTAGGAGGGAGAGGCCGTTGAGGCGGACCTAACTTAACCGAGGCTTACCTCACCCATACCCCCTCGTACCGTGATTCAGCTCATACCTACGGGCCCTGGACACGGTGCTGTCACGGGCCCTCCACGACAGCCCCATGACAAGGTCATGCGGAGGTCAAGCCCGGACGGGGATCACCAGTGGAGCCCCGGTGCGCGGGTGCGGGAGCACCTCCACCGGCTGCCGGTAGACCCGGCTCAGCAGTTTCCCCTCGAACACCTCGGCCGGCGGGCCGTCCGCGGCGATCCGCCCGTCGTGCAGGACGGCGGCCCGGTCCGCGTAGGCGGCGGCGAGCCCCAGGTCGTGCAGGACGACGACGACCGCGTCCCCGGCCGCGGCCCGTTCCCGGCAGATGCGCAGCACTAGCTCCTGGTGGCGCAGGTCGAGGGCGGCGGTCGGTTCGTCGAGCAGCAGCAGCGGGGCACGCTGGGCCAGTACGCGGGCCAGCGCCACCCGGGCCCGCTCGCCGCCGGAGAGGGCGGAGAAGGCGCGCGCGGCGAAGTCCGTGACCTCGGTGGCGGCCATGGCGACGGCCACCGCCTCCTCGTCTGCCTCGGCGAGGGGGGTGCCGGCCCAGGGCGCGCGGCCCATCCGTACGACGTCCTCCACCGGGAAGGGGAAGGACAGCGCGGCCGACTGGGGAAGTACGGAGCGGCGCAGCGCGAGATCCGGGGCGCTCCAGTCGCCGACCGGGCGGCCGTCGATCCGGATCACCCCGGAGGCGGCGGGCAGGTCGGCGGCGAGCGCGCCGAGCAGCGTGGACTTGCCCGCACCGTTCGGGCCGACCAGGGCCAGCACCTCGCCGGCCCGGGCGGTCAGGTCGATCCCCGCGAGAACCTCGCGCTGTCCGAGCCGCAGGTGCAGGCCCACGGCCTCGGCGACGGCGTCGCCCGGGGCGGGACGGGGCGGGACGGTCCTGCGGGTGCGGGAGAGCAGCCCGCTCAGCCTGCCGGTCACGCCCAGCCTCCTTGCCTGCGGCGGGTGCGGCGCAGCAGCCAGAAGAAGAAGGGGCTGCCGAGCAGGGCGGTCAGTACCCCGAGCGGCAGCTCGGCGGGCTGGGCGAGGGTCCGGGCGGCCAGGTCGCCCGCGACCAGGACGACGGCGCCGGCGAGGGCGCTGCCGGGGACCAGGAAGCGGTGACCGGGGCCGTTGGCCATGCGCAGCAGGTGCGGGACGAGCAGGCCGATGAAGGTGATGACGCCGGCCACGGCGACGGCGGCGGCAGTGAGCAGCGCGACCACGAGGATGAGGGAGAGACGCAGCCTTTCTACGTCGATGCCGAGGTGGCGGGCGGGCCGTTCGCCGAGCGCGAGCAGGTCGAGCCGGCGGGCGTAGAGCGGGGCGACGAGCAGGCCGGCGACGGCGCAGGGCAGGACGGCGAGGACCTTGGGCCAGGTGGCCTGGGCGAGGGAGCCGAGCTGCCAGAAGGTGATCTGGTTGACCTGGCCGTTGTCCGCGAGGAAGACGAACAGGCCGATGAGGGCGCCGGCGAAGGCGTTGACGGCGATGCCGGTGAGGATGAGGGTGACGACCTCCGTCCGCCCGCCGTTGCGGGAGAGGAGGTAGACCGAGCTGACGGTGATCAGGCCCGCGACGAACGCGCAGACGGTGATCGTCCAGTTGCCGAAGAAACTGAGGCCGAGGCCGATGGCGGCGACCGCGCCGACGGCGGCGCCGGCCGAGATGCCGATGACGCCGGGCTCGGCGAGGGGGTTGCCGAAGACGCCCTGCATGAGCGCGCCCGCGCAGCCGAGGGCGGCGCCGACGAGCAGGGCGAGCACGACGCGGGGGAGGCGGACTTTCCACAGCACGCTCTCGCCGACCCGGTCGAGGGGGGTGCCGCCGAGGCCGAGGTGGTGCCGGACGGAGGCGAGGACGTCTGGGAGGGGGATGTCGTAGGCGCCGACTCCTGCGGAGAGCAGGGCGAGGAGGGCGAGGGTGGCGACCAGGGCGGCGGTGAGCAGGGCGGGTCTGCGGCTGCGGCTGCGGTTGCGGTTGCCGCTGCCGCTGGGGGGCTTCGCGGGGTCGGTGGTTCCGCCGGGGTCGGGGTCCGGGTCCGGGGAGGGGGCGGGGGCG
>NZ_JBSGZP010000143.1:0-13097 GCF_053611065.1 Streptomyces sp. NPDC054840 | reverse complement strand
GGGTACCTCCGGCAGCGGGCGGGTCGCGCGCGTCACGGGGAGCATTCCGGCGGGTGACGCCGGGGACATCCCCGGTCCAGGGGCGATCAGGACAGGTCACTCCGTGGCGTGGTCGCGCCCCCCGGAGCCCGGGCACCAAGGCGCGCGACCTCGTCAGAGCGCCTCCCGGCGGCGCCACTCCTCGGCGAGCAGCCGGTAGGAGCGCACCCGGTCCGCGTGGACGTCCGTGATCGTGGTGATCAGCAGCTCGTCCGCGCCCGTCGCCTCATGGAGGCGCTCCAGCCGGTCGGCGACGGTCCGCGCCGAGCCGACGAACCGGGTCTCCACCCGGTCGGCCACCGGTCCCCCTCGGTCCACGGGCAGGGCCCGCGCCTCGGCCAGGGTGGGGCAGGGGATGGCGCCCTCGGCCGCGCGGATGCCGCGCACCCAGACCCGGGGTCGAGTCCCCCCGGCGTCATCGCGAACGCCTGACCCCGAGGGACGGACCCCCGTCCTGTCCCTCGGCCCCGGACGCACGCAGCCCGTCGACCGCGGCGAGCCGCGCCCCGACGTCCAGGTCCCACAGCCGTACCGTGCCGTCCGTACTGCTGCTGGCCACCGTCCGCCCGTCGGGGGCGAAGACCACGCCCCACACCGCGTTCGCGTGGCCGGACAGCGCGGCGAGCGTCCGGCGCCCGGCCACGTCCCACAACCGGACCGTGCGGTCGTTGCCACTGCTCGCGAGCGTGCGGCCGTCGGGGGAGAAGGCGATGCCCCGCGCGGAGCCGGTGTGCCCGGCCAGCGCCGCCAGGAAGCGGTGGCGCCGGGCGTCCCACAGCCGCACGGTCCCCTCGTTGCCGCTGCTCGCCAGCGTCCCCCCGTCCGGGCTGAAGGCCACACCGCGCACCGCGCCCCGGTGACCGGTGAGGACGGTCAGCTGGCGACGCCCCGCCACATCCCACAGACGGACCGTCAGATCGTCCCCCGCGCTCGCCAGGGTACGCCCGTCGGGGCTGAACACCACGTCGTTGGCGAAGTCCGTATGGCCGGCCAGGACGCCGAGCGGCCGTCGCCCCGCCACGTCCCACAGCCGTACGGTGCCGTCGGAACCGGCCGAGGCCAGGGTCCGACCGTCCGGGGAGAAGGCCACGGCGAACACGGTCCCGCCCTGGCCGGTGAGGACGGCCGGCTCTCCGCCGGCCCCCGTGTCCCAGAGCCGGATCGTCCCGTCGGAACCGGCCGAGGCCAGGGTGCGCCCGTCGGGGGCGAACGCCACCGAGAACACCGTCTCGCCGTGTCCCTCGAACGTGGCCAGGACCCGGCGCCCCGCCACGTCCCACAACCGGACCGCGTGATCGGCCCCCGCGGTCGCCAGCCGCTTCCCGTCCGGGCTGTACGCGGCGTCCCAGATCTCCGTGAACGGCCGTGTGGTCAGCGCCGCTCCCCGCAGGTCCCACAGCACCACCGACGTGTCGAAACCGGCGGTGGCCAGCAACGCGCCGCGGCTGTCCACGGCCACCCCGAGGACGTAGTCGGTGTGTCCGGCGAGCGTCGCCACCGCCCGGCCCCCGGCCACGTCCCACAGCCGGGTCGTGCCGTCGCCGCCCGCGCTGACGACCGTGGTCCCGTCCGGCGTGTAGGCGACACCGTTCACGTCGTCGCTGTGCCCGGCGAGCGTGGCCGCCGTCCGGCGGCCCGCCACGTCCCACAGCCGTACGGTGCGGTCGACGCCCCCGGTGGCGACCGTACGGCCGTCCGGGGCGAAGGCCGCCCCCAGCACCTCGTCGGTGTGCCCGTTGAGGACCGCGAGCGGACCTGCCGCCACCGGATCCCACAGTCGCACCGTCCGGTCGGCGCCGGCGGACACCAGCGTCCGGCCGTCGGCGGCGTACGCCAGGGCGTTGACCCGCCCGGTGTGACCTGCGAGGGCCGCGAGGGCGCCGTGGTCCCCGCCGGCGTCCCACAAGCCGATGGTCCCGTCGGCACCGGCGACGGCCAGGCTCCGCCCGTCCGGCGCGAAGGCCACGGCCCGGGCGCCCGTCGTACTCGCCGGGAGCGGCGTGCCGCCGCCACCACCGGTGGTGGTGTCCCAGAGCCGCGCCGGACCGTCCGTCGAGGTGGCCGCGAGCATCGAGCCGTCGGGGCTGAAGGCCACCGCGCGCACCCGCCCCGGCATGGTGAAGGTCGCGATCGTCCGGCGGTCGGCCACCCGCCGCAGGGTCACCGTCCCGTCGGAACCAGCCGTCGCCAGCGTGCCGTTGTCCGGTGCGAAGGCCACCGCGTTGACCGGCCCGGCGTGCCCGCCCAGGCGGGCGACGAAGGGCTGGGACTGGGTGCTCAGCAGCGCTCCGCGGGCCTCGCTCGTCGCCGAGGTCCGGTACGCCTGACCGGCGAGCCGCATCGAGGCCTCGGGCTGACCCGCGGTCAGCGCCGCGGACTGCAGGGCGAGCGCCCGCGACCGGGCGACGCGCTCCTGTCCGAGCGCGCCCGCGCGCTGCTGGTACGCGAGCCCGCCCGCCCCCATGGCGAGGACCAGCAGGACCACCAGCGTGGCCAGCGTCCATTGCCGAAGCCGCACCTGGCGCCCGGCCTGCCGCTCACGGCTGTCCTGCGCGTCCTGGCTCGCCCGCAGGAAGGCCGCCTCCAGCGGGCCGAGCCGGCTCCGCCCGTCGTGCTCGTCGGCCCATGCCCGGGCGTTCTCCAGCCGGGTTCCCCGGTGCAGCGCCGACGGATCGCGGCCCTCGCGCTCCCATTCGGCGGCGGCGTGGGCCAGTTGCTGGTGGACCAGCAGCCCGGCCCGATCGGCGCGGATCCAGCCGCGCAGCCGCGGCCAGGCATGCAGCAGGGCCTCGTGGGTGATCTCGACGGTGTCGCTGTCCATGGTGATCAGACGGGCCCGGACGAAGGTGTCGAGCGCGGCCGCGGCGGGGCCCGCGTCGGCCAGCTGGTCCATCAGGGCGGTCCGGCTCATCCGGCGCCGCGTGGCCCCCGTACCGTCCGCGACGTGCACCAGCCGCACCAGGACCCGGCGGAGCGTGTTCTGCTCGGCCGGGTAGAGGCGGGTGAACACCTCCTCGGCGGTGCGGGCGATCGCCCCCTGGATACCGCCGGTGCGCTCGTACCCGTCGACGGTCAAGGTGGCGCCCTCGCGCTGGCCCCAGGTGGCCAGCAGGGCGTGGGAGACCAGGGGGAGCACCCCGGAGGGCGTCCGGTCGGGCGGATCGTCACGCAGGCCGGCATCGCGCATCAGCAGCGGGAACAGGCCCGGTTCGAGGGTCAGGCCCGCGAGGTCCGCCGGGCGGGTGATCGATTCCCGCAGCTCCGCCAGGGACATCGGGGGCAGGACGAACAGCCCTCGGGTGAAGACCGGGGCCAGCTCCGGCAGGTCCAGGCAGTTCCCGGAGAAGTCGGCCCGTACGCCGAGCACCACGACGGCGGGGTCGAGAGCGTCCGGTTCCGGGCCGTCCGTTCCGGAACCGTCAGGTCCGGGTGGGGCGGCGGCCAGCGCGCACAGCACCCGGACGAACGCGCGCCGCTCGTCCTCGTCGGAACACAGGGTGAACAGCTCCTCGAACTGGTCGACGAGCAGCACCGGACGCGGGGGCGGCGGCGTCCGGTCGAGGCCGTCCGACGGGGGTCCCGCAGAGCGCCGCCGGACGGCTTCGAGCAGCCCGTGCGGCCGGCCCCGCACCTCGTCCGCGGTGACGCCGAGATCGCCGCCCAGGGCTTTCGCGGCGCAGTCCAGCAGTTCCTCCAGCGGATGCGCGGTGGGCGTGAATCGCAGCACCGGCCAGGTGTCGGAGCCCGGCATCGGGAAGCCGCCCCCGCGCAGCGCCGGCACGAGACCGGCGTTCAGCAGGGAGGACTTGCCGGCACCCGACGGGGCGAGCAGCATCAGCGGCCCGTCGCCGATCCGTTCGAAGACCCGCTCGATCAGCTCGGCCGTCGCCCGGTCCCGCCCGAAGAACCAGCGGGCCTCCCGGGAGGTGAAGGCCGGCAGGCCCCGGTAGGGACACTCGGCGTCCGCCTGCGGACCGGTGTGCGCACCAGCGTCGCCCGGGCGGTCGCCGTCGCCGTCGCCGTCGGAGCCGCGCGGCCCCGTCTCCCGGACCATCCGCACCAGTTCACCCCCGGCCCGCAGGACGTCGTCGCAGCGTCGCGCGACGTCGACGGTGACGCGCTTCGAGCCGGTCTCGATCTTGCTCAGATAGCCCTTGCTGTAGTGCGTCTGCCGGGCGAGGTCCGCGAGGGACAGGCCGTGTTGCACCCGCAGACGTCTCAGCTGTGCGGGAAAGTGCATCGCCGCGTCGTCGGACTCCTGCTGGCGATCGGTCTTCCGCCGGTGGTCCGGATCCCCCAAGACATCCCCCATGGCAGTGCGCGCCCAGGCAGCGGTACGGGAGTGCCCAGGCTACAGCGGCGGTGGGACGGACGGCCGCCTCTTCGGACCGGTACGACCGGCACACGAGCGTGCGAAGGCTCCTGGCGGGCGGCTGCGCACGCCGCCCCGACGGGGGCGCGGCTTGCCCGGACGCGGAGCAGGGGCAACGGCCGGGTGGGGCGGCGTAAGACTTTCGTCATCGGTGCGGGCATGGCGCACGGCGGCCCGGCAGCGTTGAATCCGTAGGGACGGGGCAACGCGAGGAAGAGGGAACGGCAGTGGCACTGACACGGCGGCGGGGACGGCTGTTGGGCGGAGCATCGATCGCGGCGGCGGTGGTGACGGCATTCGCGCTGTACTGGCTGCAGCCGTGGAAGTTGTGGCAGGACGAGACCGTCCGCGAGGCGCTCCCGGCCGCCGCCGCTCCGTCGAGCCCGGGCCCGGGCGCGTCCGAGGCCGTACCGGGTGCCCCGGCCGCCCCGGTGACCGTCGCCCGCGGGACGCTCATCAGTCACGAGCACAGCACCACCGGCACGGTGGAGCTCATCCGGCTCCCCGACGGGTCCCACACCCTGCGGCTGGCGGACCTCGACACCAGCAACGGCCCGGACCTGCGGGTGTGGCTGACCGACGCCCCGGTGAAGGAGGGCGTGGCGGGCTGGCGCGTCTTCGACGACGGCAAGCACGCGAGCCTCGGCAAGCTCAAGGGCAACAAGGGGGACCAGAACTACCCGGTCCCCGCCGACGTGAACGTCGCCGACTTCAGCAGCGTGACCATCTGGTGCGACCGCTTCGACGTCTCCTTCGGCGCGGCGAGTCTCGCCGCCGTGTGACGCGCGTCCGGGTCCGTCCGGGTCCGTCCGGGCAGGGGCGACACGCCGTAGGACCGGAGCTGATCCGGCGCCACCCCGTTCGGCCGTCGCCCGGAGTACGACTATCCACTCCTCCGGACGTCAAAATGCGGCCGTTTGCCCACAGGATGTGTCCAACCGCTCACGCGGTGTGGCGAGCGGTCGTCATCGCCCATAACTTCGGCATCGTGACGAACCGACAAATCAAGTCCCTCACGTGCATCGCAGTCGTCATGGCTGCAGGTCTCGGCGTGCTCGCGCCCTCCTCGGCCGCGGCCGGACGCAGAGTGCACCCGGGCGACTCGATCCAGGACGCGGTGAACTACGCCAGGCCGGGCGACACCATCACCGTGATGCCCGGCACCTACTACGAGAACGTGCTGATCACCAAGCGGCTGACCCTGCGCGGGTACGGTGCCCGGACGGTGATCAGGCCGCCGGTCACGGCCGTCAGGCCGGGCGCGCCCGTAGCGCCGTCGGCCTCCGGCGCGTCGGCGGCTCAGGCGGCACCCGGTGCGGCCCAGGCGCCGGCCGCGAAGCCGCCCGTGACCCCCGCGGCGTCCGCGCCGTCCGGCCGGGCGCTCGCCTGCTCGCAGGCCGACACCGGCATCTGCGTCATGGGGACGGCGGAGCGGCCCGTCGTCGACGTGGACATCCGCTCGCTGACCGTCTCCGGTTTCAAGCGCAACGGCGTGTGGGCCTCCTACACCGACCGGCTGAGCGTCCAGCGGGTGATCTCCGAGAAGAACGGCACCTGGGGCATCGCCCAGGAGCGGTCCACCCGCGGGCTGTTCCGCGACAACACCGCCCGCGACAACGCCGAGTCGGGCCTCTTCATCGCCAACACCGTCGACCGTGAGGGCGGCGCCACCGACACCTTGGGCGCCGTGGTCCGCAGGAACACGCTGACCGGCAACCGGATCGGTGTCACCGTCAGGCGCGTCCGCAACCTCGCCGTCTACGGCAACGACCTCACCGGCAACTGCGGCGGCATCTTCGTCGTCGGCGACGAGGGCGAGCCCGGAGCCGGGGACATGAGCATCCGCAACAACCGGATCCACGAGAACAACAAGTTCTGCAAGGGCAACAGCCGCCTCCCCGACATCCAAGGCGTCGGCATCGTCCTCACCGGGGCGGAGGAGACGGTCGTCGAATCGAACGACATCCGCGGCAACGTCGGAGCCTCCCCGCTGTCGGGCGGAATCCTGCTGTTCAAGAGCTTCGTGGGCGCGACGAACACCGACAACGTCATCCGGGACAACGTGGTGCGGGACAACAAGCCGGCGGACCTGGCCAACCAGGGGACCGGAACGGGCAACCAGTTCGTCAACAACCGGTGCGCATCCTCCGTGCCGGCCGGGATGTGCTGACGCGTGACTCCCCTGATCAGCAGAATCGAGGCCTCATGACCACGGTAAGTCCCACCCCTACGCCGATCCCGTCCCCCCAGCACACCCCCCAGCACACCCCCCAGCCGGCCATGCGCATGCGTGAGCTCGTCTTCGGCGCCGCCTGCGCCGCCGCCGTACGGGCCGCGGCCCGCCTGGGAGTGGCCGACGCCCTCGGGGAGTCGCCCGCCACCGCGGTCGAGCTCGCCACCGCGGTGAACGCCGAGCCGCTGCCCCTGCAGCGGCTGCTCCGTGCCCTGGCCTGCTACGGGATCTTCGCGGAGAGGGAGGACGGCCGGTTCGCCCACACCGAGATGTCGCACCTGCTGCGCGAGGACGACCCGCACAGCCTGCGCTACATCGCCCTGTGGTGCACGGAGCCCTGGACCTGGCAGGCATGGCCGCGGCTCGACGACGCCGTCCGCTCCGGCGGCAGCGTCTTCCAGGAGTTGTTCGGCAAGGGGTTCTTCGACTACCTGCACCAGGACGCGCACGAGTCGGCCCACGTGTTCAACCGGGCCATGACCACCTCCAGCATGCAGTCGGCCCTGGACGTCGCGGAGCTCCTCGACCTCACCGGGATCGCGGTCGTCGCGGACATCGGCGGCGGCCAGGGGCACGTACTGGCGAGCCTGCTGGAGAAGCACCCGATGGTACGGGGCGTCCTGCTCGACCTGCCGGGCGTGGCGGCGAAGGCCGACCCGCGACTGAGGGAGGACGGTCCGCTCGCCTCGCGGGCCGCCATCGTCCCCGGGGACTGCCGTGAGGCCATCCCGGTCGACGCCGACATGTACATCATCAAGAACATCCTGGAGTGGGACGACGACAGCACCCGCAGGACCCTGCGCAACGTCGTCGAGGCGGCCCGCCCCGGGTCCCGGGTCGTCATCATCGAGAACCTGGTCGACGACACCCCGTCGATGAAGTTCACCACCGCCATGGACCTGCTCCTGCTGCTCAACGTCGGCGGCGCGAAGCACACCAAGGCCGGCCTCCGCGCCCGTATGGAGGACGCCGGACTGGTGATCGGCGAGATCCGGCCGGTGAACGCGTACCTGCACGCGTTCGAGTGCACCGTGCCCGGGTGACGGCGGCCGGCATAGGACCGCACGCCTCGAGACCGGCACGAAGCCGGTCTCGAGGGCATCGGCGGTTTCGGGTGTCGCTGTCAGGCGGCCAGGGCGTTGTTGACGAGGTCGAGGAACTCGCGCGGCGACTTGCACCGGTCGGCGTCGGCCGGCAGCGGCCGGCTGTGCCGGTTCTCCAGTTCACCGACGATGCCGAGGAGTCCCAGGGAGTCCAGCCCCCACTCGTCGAAGCCAGAGTCGGGGCGGCTCGCCATGGCCGCGGGGTCGACGGTGACGCCGGCCCCCTTCTTCATCAGGGCGGCCAGTTCTTCCATGGTCAGTCGAGCGGTCATGACGGACAACTCCTCAGGCTTGGACCGGCGAACGCCGGTCGGTGATCAGGCGCATTTCGGTGCGCGCGAGGAAGCGGGAGATCTCCTGATCGGTGGTGGGGACGCCGTCCTTGGCACTGTCGAGCAGCCGGGCGAGCACGGCCGCCTTGTGGCCGCCCTCGACGCCGAGGGCCAGTGCGGGCCGCGCGTCGAGCGGGCCGCGCAGGTCGAGGAGGCGCACGACGATGTCGTCGCGCTGGAAAACGGTGCTGCCCTCGATGGGGCACGCCGGGTCGTCCACGGCCGCCTCGTCCTGCCCGGCGAGCAGCCGGGCGAGCGCCATGCCGCACCCGTCCTTCGCGGGATAGAAGAGGGCGTGCCGCCTGACGTCCGCGTGCTCGCGGCCGCCGGCCGCCACATGGTGTACCGCGGGGAGCGCCGCACGGGTGAAGAACATCCGCGCCGATCCGGGATCGCTGAGATCCCGGTCCTGTTCCAGGTACGGGTTGATGGCCTCCTCCAACGCCCGCACCTCGGGCTGCTGGGCCACATGGCGCAGGGCCGCCAGGAGGTCGCCCTCGACCTCGACCGCCCGGACGACACGGTTGCCGTGCATGAACAGCGAGGTGCGGCGCAGCCGGGTGTTCTCGTCGACCTCGGCCCGCGGGGACGTGTATCCGGCCAGGAGCTCCGCCACCACCGGCTCGCTGCCGGGTTTCACGGTGAAGGTGAGCGCGTGGCGGACCACGCCGTCACCGCGCCGCGGAGCGACCTGGAGGCTGCGCCGGGCCCCGTCCGCGGAGTCCGGTGAGAAGGCGGCGGCGGAGGGCGGGCCGGTGAGGGACGGGGGGCCGGGCGCCGGCCCCTTGCCGGTCTCCCGCAGGACGCTGAAACGCAGCGAGCGGGTGTCCCGTACGCAGCCGTGGAGCGGCTGCACCGACGCGAGGTGTTCCTCGCTGTTGACCCAGGCCAAGAACCGAGGTGCGCTCTCCCATTCGCTGGTGATGAGCCACTGCGACGGATTCTCGATCGACTGGCACAGCTCGTCGCTGATGTGCCCCGGAACGGAGGACACCTGTTCACGCAGATGTTCGTACACCTCCAGGAACTGGTTCTGCGCACCGTCGTACAGGTCCAGCAGCAGCACGACCCGAAGCCTCGAGCCGTCGAAGGCGGACTGGGATATCCGTTCCGACAAGGTTGTCATCTTCACACTCCTTCGGGACCACACGGTCGCCACGGGGGGCGGCACCACCCGAACCGATCGTTGTCCCGTAATCCGTGCGGCGCGAGAGGAGAGAACCAAGCGGGTGAACGAGCGAGGGAACCGCCCTCTTACAGGGCATGGAAGAGCCATGAAGGAAAACGTCGACCACCACGTCCCGGTCCTCATCGTGGGCGGTTCGCTGGTGGGTCTGTGCACCTCGCTCTTCCTCGGCCGGCATGGCGTCAGACACATGGTGGTCGAGAAGCACGCGGGTACCTCGAGGCACCCACGCGGACGCGGTATCAACGTACGGACGATGGAACTGTTCCGGGTGGCCCGTGTCGAGGACCGGATCCGTGAGGCCGCCTCGGTCCTGGCGGACAACCACGGCATCTTGCAGGGCGGCTCGCTGACCGGCGACGACCAGGAGTGGCTCTTCGAGGAAATCGACCCGGGTGGCGCGCTCGCGCGCTTCAGTCCGGCGGCATGGTGTCTGTGCAGCCAGAACGACATCGAGCCGGTCCTGATGTCCGTGACCCCCTCACTCGGGGCCGACCTGCGCTTCTCGACCGAACTCCTCTCCTTCGACCAGGACCCGGGCGGGGTCACCGCGATCGTGAAGAACCGGGAGACCGGGGAGCACAGCACGGTGCGTGCGGACTACCTCGTCGCCGCCGACGGGCCGCGCAGTCCCGTGCGGGAGGCGCTCCGGATCGGCCAGAGCGGCTCCGGGGACCTGTTCCACAACGTGAGCATCACCTTCCGGTCCCAGATGCTCACCCACGTGGTCGGCGACCGGCGTTTCATCGTGTGCTACCTGACGAAGCCCGAAGCCGACGGGGCCCTGCTGCCGGTCGACAACGGCGAGCGGTGGGTCTTCCACGCGCCCTGGCACCCGGACCGCGGCGAGACGCTGGAGGACTTCACCGACGAGCGCTGCGTGGAGCACATCCGCCGGGCCGTCGGCGCCCCCGACCTGGACGTCGAGGTCACCGGGAAGGCTCCGTGGCACGCCGCCGAGCGCGTTGCCGAGCGGTATGCGGTCGGCCGGGTCTTCCTGGCCGGTGACTCGGCCCACGAGATGTCGCCCACCGGGGCGTTCGGCTCGAACACCGGCATCCAGGACGCCCACAACCTCGCCTGGAAGCTCGCCGCGGTACTGGACGGCTCGGCCGGTCCGGGCCTGCTGCGGACCTACGAGGCCGAGCGGTTGCCGGTGGCCCGGGCGACGAGCGAGCGCGCCTCGGCGCGTTCGGCGGAGCACAGCCACCCGGGGTACGAGCCGGCCCACGAGCACACGTCCCTTTCCGGGTCCGCGCCCGCGGTCCTGGCGGACGCCGTGCCGGACGCCGCGCCGGGCGCCGGCGGCCGGCAGGGCGGGGTCCTCTCCGTGGCCATGGGCTACCGCTACAACCGGGGCGCGGTGCTCGGAGCCGACCCGGACCGGCCCGTCGTGCCCGACGGGATGCGACTCTGCGGCGATCCGGGCAGCCGCGCACCGCACATGTGGCTCTGCGGTCCGGGGGATCCTGAGCCCAAGTCCACCGTGGACCTCTACGAGCGCTCCTTCGTCCTGCTGTGCTCGGAGGACACGCCGTGGCGGGCCGCGGGGCGATCCGTCTCAGAACAGCTCGGCCTGCCCCTGGACGTGTACGCGATCGGCAACGGGCCGGAGGCCGACCTGATCCCGGCGAACGGCGGCGACTGGACCGAGGTGCACGGCACGACCCCGGAGGGTGCGATCCTCGTCCGCCCGGACGGGTTCGTGGCCTGGCGCTCGGCGCAGGCGGTGGCCGATCCGGCGGCCGTCCTCCACGAGGTCCTGACCACGCTGCTGGACCGGGCCTGATCCGACCGCTCCCGTTCCTGAGGACACTGAGGGCGCTGTCCGGTGGAGTGATCCACGGGACGGCGCCCTTCACCTGGCGATGATGTCGGACCGGGTCATCGCGTCGTCTTCGAGCCGATGCCCCCGGGAGTCCGCGGAACCCAGTCGGGAGTCGCCGAGGCCTGCTTCGGATCCGGCTCGCGCATCGTCACGCGCCAGCCGTCCTCTCCGGTGCTTCCGGTGAGGCGGACCACGAACGACTTGGTCTGGCCCGTGTCGTGGAAGTAGACGACGACGAGCTGCCGCACGGACCCCTCGTCGTAGAACTCCGCCGTCACCTTCCCCTTGGCCCCCTCGTGGAAGGACCGGATCCAGTTCCTGGCGGTCCGCTCGACATCCCCCTTCGCGTCGTCGGGGTCCGCGGCGAGTGCCTCCACCTCCTCGGCCTTGCCGTCGGCGAGCCGCCAGATCAGCTCCTGGGTGATCCGGAGGGACTCGGAGGTGGGGTACCCGACCACGCCCAGCGGCTCGTGGCCCGCGTAGTCGGTCGCGTACCGCAGCGCCTCCTCGTCGGCGCCGCACGCGGTGAGACCACCCCACACCAGTACGGACACCAGGGTGGCGCGTACGGCGAGGGCAGCCCTCGGGCGGGCGCTCACCGCGGAACCCTCGAACCGAGCTCGCCCGGTGTCCTCGGTATCCAGGGGCCCACGGCGGTGGCTTCGGCGGGGTCAGGCTCGGACATGCGCACCCGCCAGACCTCCTTGCGGTCCACGAGCACGGGCCGCACGTAGAGCTCCTTGACCTGACCGGTGTTGTGCAGGTAGAGCACGACGGTCTGCCGGTACGAACCGTCCTCGTAGAACTCCGCGGTGACCTGTCCGTCGGCGCCCTTGCGGAACGCGTCGATCCAGTTCTTGGCGGTCTTCTCGGGGATGTTCTCGCCCTGTTTGTCGGACACCAGCGATGCCAGCTGGTCGACGTCACCGTCGGCGATCCGCCACACCACCTCCTGTGTGACCCCCAGTGACCCCGTGGAGGGATATCCGACGACGGCGAGCGGCTGATGCCGGCTGTAGTCCCCGGCGTAGTCGTTGCCCTCGGTGTCGTACTCCGCCGAGCAGGCGGTCATCGCGCCGAGCGCCAGGGCGCAGGCGAGTGCGGCGCGCGGGACCGGTCCAGCCATACGTCCTCGGTCTTCCGGTGGTCATCGAGCGGTCTCGATGGCGAGAGCAGCAACGTACTGCGCTGGCCGGACAGTTCGATCCGCCAAACGGACAAGAGGGACACAACTCGCCCCCCAGTGACGCAATTCACTCAGTGGCTGAATTTCGACCCTCACATGACTTACCTCGCCGTCGCGGGACGTCCGACGGCACCGTCCAGCATTCAGGCTCCGGGTCGTCGCCGACGAGGCCCGCGACGTGGTCGGTGATCATGTCGAGGATCTCGGCCGCGATCTCGTCGTCGCCGAGGACGAGGTGGTTCAGTGTCAGCCCGTCGGTCATGGCCGCCAGGTAGCGGGCCAGCACGCTCACGGGCACGCGGAGTTCGATGGCCATGTGGTGCCGGAGCTGCTCGATGAGTTCGGTGTAGGTGTCGCAGTACCGTTCGTACTGCCGCCGCGCCAGGTGCTCGAAGTCCGGTCGGCGCAAGGCGTACTGGGTGAGTTCGTAGGTGAGCATGTGTTCGCCCGGGTGGGCGGACACATGCTCCCAGTACGCCTGGAAGCCCGCCCGGACGGTCTCCCGGAGAGTGGCCTTCGGCTGGATCGCCTGCCTCACCAGGGTGACGCTGTGGTCGGTGATCGCCGCGATGACGGATTCGAGCAGGGCCTGCTTGGAGTCGAAGCAGTAGTGGAAGACGCTCAGGGACACGCCCGCCTCGGCGGCGATCGACCTGGTCGTCGTCCCGGCGACGCCGTCGCGGGTCATCGCGCGGATGGCGGCCTCGGTCAGCTGCCTGCGCCGGTCGGCCGAAGGCATCCGTGCCATGGGCGTTCCTTTCGGTTCGTGCCGCGGTGCGTGGTGCGTCCTGCGTGGTCCGTGGTCCGTGGCGCGCGGG
>NZ_JBSGZP010000142.1:0-13099 GCF_053611065.1 Streptomyces sp. NPDC054840 | reverse complement strand
ACCCAGTCCCCGGCCGATGCGGCCACCGGGGCGAGCGCGGAAACCCCGCCCCGCCCGCCGCGCCGTGCCCGCTCGGTGTCGGAGGGCTCGGCGAGCCAGTCGCCTCCGGCCGACCCGACCGCCCCGGCGTCCCCGGCCGACCCGACCGCCCCGGCGTCCCCGGCCGACGCGGCAGCCCCGGCGGCCGCGCCCAAGCCGGCGCCGCGCAGCTCGGACGCCCCCTGGCACGACCCGAAGCCCGCCTTCGAGGAGCCGAAGGCTCCGGCGAAGCCGCGGCCGGAGACCCCGCCGGACGCCGAGTCGGACGCCGGGTCGGCCGCCGCCCGGGAGTCCGGCCCCAAGACCACCCCGACCACCGACCCCACCCCCGACAACGGAGGCGACGCGTGAACGACGTCCTCGACGTCGCCCTGCGGCTGATCGTCGTCTTCGCCGTCTTCCTCGTGCTCCCGCTCGTCGTCGGGCAGACCGAGCACAAGGTGATGGCCCACATGCAGGGCCGCCTGGGCCCCATGTACGCCGGCGGTTTCCACGGCTGGGCCCAGCTCGTCGCCGACGGAGTGAAGTTCGCGCAGAAGGAAGACATCGTTCCGGCGGGCGCCGACCGCCGGATCTTCCAGCTCGCCCCCGCCGTCGCCCTGCTGCCCTACCTCCTCGTCCTGCTGGCCATCCCGATCGGCCCGGGCGAGGGCGCCGTCGGCCAGGTCATCGACGCGGGCCTGTTCTTCGCGCTCGCCGTCATGGGCGTCGGAGTCCTCGGCTCCCTGATGGCCGGCTGGGCCTCCGCGAACAAGTTCTCCCTGCTCGGTGGCCTGCGCACCGCGGCCCAGCTGCTCGCCTACGAGCTCCCGATGCTGCTCGCCGCCGCCTCCGTCGCCATGGCCGCCGGTACGGTCTCCCTCCCCGGCATCGTCGAGGCCTTCGAGTGGTGGTGGCTGCCCTGGCAGATCGTCGGCGCGCTCGTCTTCTTCATCGCCGGCCTCGCCGAACTGCAGCGGCCCCCCTTCGACATGCCCGTCGCCGACTCCGAGATCATCTTCGGCGCGTACACCGAGTACACCGGCCTGCGCTTCGCACTGTTCCTCCTCGCCGAGTACGCCGGCATCGTCGTCCTCTGCGCCCTCACCACCGTCCTCTTCCTCGGCGGCTGGCACGGCCCCTTCGGCGACGACCTCGGCTGGGTCTGGACCCTGCTCAAGATCGCGGTCCTCGCCTTCGTCGTGATCTGGCTCCGCGTGAGCTACCCGCGGCTGCGCGAGGACCAGCTCCAGAAGCTCGCCTGGACCACACTCATCCCGCTCGCGCTCGCCCAGATCGCGCTCACCGGCATCGTGAAGGTGGCGATCCAGTAATGCCCATCCCCGGATCCGGCCTGGCCAAGGGCCTGGCCGTGACGCTGCGCACGATGACGAAGCGCTCGCACACGGCCCAGTACCCCGACGTCCAGCCCGAACTGCCGCCCCGCTCCCGCGGGGTCATCGGTCTGTTCGAGGAGAACTGCACCGTCTGCATGCTCTGCGCCCGTGAGTGCCCCGACTGGTGCATCTACATCGACTCCCACAAGGAGACGGTCCCGGCGTCCACCCCCGGTGGCCGCGAGCGCAGCCGCAACGTCCTCGACCGCTTCGCCATCGACTTCTCCCTCTGCATGTACTGCGGTATCTGCATCGAGGTGTGCCCCTTCGACGCCCTCTTCTGGTCGCCGGAGTTCGAGTACGCCGAGACCGACATCCACGAACTGACCCACGAGCGCGACAAGCTCCGCGAGTGGATGTGGACCGTCCCGGCGCCGCCCGCGCTGGACCCGGCCGCCGAGGAGCCCAAGGAGATCGTCACCGCCCGCAAGGCGGTGGAGAAGGCCGAAGCCGCAGCAGCCGCGGCGGCCGCCGCCGCCGAAGCCGAGGCCCAGGCGGCCGAGACCGAACCGCCGACCGACCCGACCCCCGAGGGAGACGCGTGAGCCCCGCCACCCTGGCCGCAGCCGCCACGGCCACCGGGCCCGGCTTCCTCTCGCCGACCGGCGTCGAGATCGCCTTCGTCCTCGTCGGACTCGCCACCCTCGGCGCGGCCCTCGTCACGGTCACCACCAAGCAGCTGGTGCACGCCGCCCTGTGGCTGGTCGTCGCGCTCGGCGGCATCGCCGTCGAGTACCTGCTGCTGACCGCCGAGTTCATCGCCTGGGTCCAGG
This sequence comes from Streptomyces sp. NPDC054840, assembly GCF_053611065.1. Lineage (NCBI taxonomy): Bacteria > Bacillati > Actinomycetota > Actinomycetes > Kitasatosporales > Streptomycetaceae > Streptomyces > Streptomyces sp. NPDC054840. The sequence goes on along the minus strand of NZ_JBSGZP010000142.1, from coordinate 10,911 downwards.
TCCTCATCTATCTCGGTTCCGTGATCGTCCTCCTCCTTTTCGGACTGATGCTCACCAAGGCCCCCATCGGCCGCTCCCCGGACGCGGACTCCGGCAACCGCTGGATCGCGCTCGGCGTCGCCGTCGTCGCGGCCGTGTCGCTGGTCTGGGTGGTCGTCGACGCCTTCCGCACCACCTGGATCGACCTCGACGGACCGGTCCAGGGCTCCACCAAGGTCTCCGGCGAGATCCTCTTCCAGCACTGGGTGCTGCCGTTCGAGGCGCTCTCCGTCCTCCTCCTCGCAGCCCTGATCGGGGCCGTCGTGCTCTCCCGCAGGAACGACCCCGCCGACCATGCCGACCCCGCCGACGCCGCCACCCCGGCCGGCCCCGGCGAGAAGAAGGGCCGGCGCTGATGCACCTCGCCTACCCCGCCGTGCTCGCGGCGCTCCTCTTCTGCACGGGCCTGTACGGAGTGCTCGCCCGCCGCAACGCCATCCTGGTCCTGATGTCCGTCGAGCTGATGCTCAACGCCGTCAACCTCAACCTGGTGGCCTTCGACGTCTGGCTGCGCGACGCCCTGCACGCCGGCCAGGCCCTCACCCTCTTCACCATCGCGATCGCCGCCGCCGAGATCGGCATCGGCCTCGCGATCGTGCTGATGGTGTACCGCAACCGGGGCACCTCCGACGTGGACCGGCTGCGCGACACCGCCGAGGGCCATGAACCCGCCGGGAACTACCAGAGCGAGGTCACCGCGTGAGCACCACGACCCTCGCCGTCCTGGTCCCGCTGCTCCCCTTCCTCGGCGCGGTGGCGGGACTGCTGCTCGGCCGCAGCGCCCCCGGGTTCGTCCGGCCGCTAGCGATCCTGCCGACGCTCGGCGCCGCCGTACTGGCCGTCCTCGTCGCCGTCCGCCAGGGCGGCGGCCGGACGATCAGCGCCGCGACCGAGCTGACCCCGACCGGCTCGGTTCCGATCGACCTCTCGCTCTACATCGACGGCTTCGCCGCGCTGGTCGCCGTCCTGGTCGGGGTCGTCGCCACCTGCGTACAGCTGTACTCGACGGCGTACCTCCGTGAGGACCCGCGCTACCCGTCGTATGCCGCTCTCGTCTCACTGTTCACCTCCGCCATGATGCTCGTCGTCTACTCGGGCGACCTGATGGTGCTTCTGGTCGGCTGGGAAGTCATGGGCATCTGCTCGTACTTCCTGGTCGGCCACTACTGGGAGACCGAAGCGGCCCGCGCCGCCTCCCTGAAGGCCTTCCTCGTCACCAAGCTCGGCGACGTCCCCTTCCTGATCGGCCTGTTCGCGCTCGCCGCCGACGCCGGTTCCTTCGAGATCCCGAAGATCCTGGACACCGTCGCCGACGGCGGACTCGACCACCCGACCCTGATCGCGCTGCTCCTGCTCGCCGGTGTCGCGGGCAAGTCCGCGCAGTTCCCCCTGCACACCTGGCTCCCCGACGCCATGGCGGGCCCCACCCCGGTCTCGGCGCTGATCCACGCCGCGACGATGGTCGCCGCCGGCGTCTACTTCATCGCCCGCCTCCTGCCCGTCTTCGCGGCCTCCCGGGCCGCGCTGGTGGTGATGGCCGTGATGGCGGCCGTCACGATGGTCGGCTCCGGCCTGGCCGCCCTCGCCCAGGACGACATCAAGCGGGTGCTCGCCTACTCCACGATCGGCCAGCTCGGCTACATGGTCGGCGCCCTGGCCGTCGGTGACCGCGGCGCCGCCGTCTTCCACCTCCTGTCCCACGGCGCGTTCAAGGCGCTCCTCTTCCTCGGCGCCGGCGTGATCATCCATGCCGCCGGTACGAACTCCCTGGGCGTCATGTCCCGGATGGACGGTCTGGCCAAGCGCATCCCCGACGCCTTCTGGACGATGACGATCGCGCTCCTCGCGCTCGCCGCGGTCCCGCCCTTCGCCGGCTTCTTCTCCAAGGAAGCCGTCCTCGTCGCCGCCGAGCACACCGCGACCGGCCACTCGGACTTCGCACCCAGCGCCGCCGGCTGGCTGGTGCTCGGCGCCGGTCTGCTGACCGCCCTGCTCACCGCCGCCTACGCCACCCGGCTGTGGCTGATGGCCTTCCGCGGCCGGGGCGCCGCCGCCCCCGACCACGGCAGGGAGCCCCTCGCCATGACCGGCGTGCTGTGGCTGCTGGCGATCCCGTCGATCGGCTTCGGCCTCGCGGCCGGGCGCCTCTCCGACTGGTTCGACGGCGGGGATCTCACCCCGACCCTGGTCACCTCGGTCCTCGGCACGGGCGCCGCGGCCATCGGCGCGATGCTCACCTACGCCCTCTGGCAGCGCGCCTCCGCGAAGGCCGCCCTCGCCGCCGGCACCCGGGCCGCAGCCGCAGCCGCAGTGCCCGCCGCCGTCGTCGCCGCCGAATCCGCCGCGGAAGCCCCCGAGGTGGCCGAGGTGACCCACGATCACCCCGCCGTCCCGACCGGCCCCGCCGCCGACCCCGGCAAGGCGTTCCTCGGCCCGCTGCACCGTCACGCGGCCGCCGGCTTCCACCTCGACGCCGTCTACGACCGGCTGTTCGTCCGGCCCGTCCAGGCAGCCGCGAGCCTCGTACGCTTCCTCGACCGCGAGGTCGTGGACACGTACGTCCGCGGCGCGGGCACCGGCACCCAGCTGCTCGGCAGCCTCGTACGCCGTGCCCAGACCGGCAACGTGCAGAGCTACCTGAGCGCCCTGCTCGCCGGTGCCGTGGTCCTGGCGCTCGCCACCGCCGTCCTCGCCAACGTCAACGCCGGATCGTGAGCCGTGAGGCAGCCGTGATTGATATCAGCCCGTCCGTGATGCAGTTCCTTCTGGCGTTCATCGTGGCCGCACCGCTCCTCGGCGCCGCCGCGGCGTTCCTGCCGGCCCCGCCCGGCCTCAAGGGCAAGAGCCCCCAACAGGCCGTGCTCCGCCACGGTGTGACCCTCACCGGCGTGATCCTCGCCGCGGCCATCGCCCTCACCCTGGGCTTCGACCACGACGCCCCGTCCCGCATCCAGGCGACGACGGACATCAGCTGGATCCAGGCGCTGAACGTCCGGATCCACCTCGGCGTCGACGGCATCTCGCTCCCCCTCCTCCTGATGACCGCGCTCCTGTTCTTCCTCTGCGCGCTCTACAGCTACTTCAAGCTCCCCGCAGGCCCCTCCCCGAGGGCCTTCGTCGCGCTGCTCCTCGTCCTGGAGTCCGGCACCCTCGCGACCTTCGCCGTCCTCGACCTGCTGCTCTTCTTCCTCGCTTTCGAGATGGTCCTCATCCCGATGTACTTCCTCATCGCCCGCTGGGGCGGTGCTCAGCGGCAGGCCGCCGCCTGGAAGTTCATCCTCTACACCCTCCTCGGCTCCGTCGTCATGCTGCTCGGTCTGCTGCTGATCGGACTGAACAGCGGCACTTTCGACATGGTGACACTGGCCTCTGACAACGGCCGCGAACTGTCCCACACCACCCAGATCCTGGCCGTTCTCGCCATCGGCATCGGCCTCGCCGTGAAGACCCCGATGTGGCCCCTGCACAGCTGGCTGCCGGACGCCCACACCGCCGCGCCCACCGTCGGATCCGTCCTGCTGGCCGGCGTCCTGCTCAAGATGGGCACGTACGGGTTCGTCCGCATCCTGCTGCCCATCACCCCCGACGGCATGGCAACCTTCGCCCCCTACCTGGGCGCCTTCGCGGCCGTCGGCATCGTCTACGGATCGCTCGCCTGCCTCGCCCTCGCCCGCAGGGGGAACAAGGGCGACCTCAAGCGGCTCATCGCCTACTCCTCCGTCGGCCACATGGGCTTCGTCCTCCTCGGCATCGCGAGCATGACGCCCACCGGCGTCAACGGCGCCCTCTTCGCCAACATCGCCCACGGCCTGATCACCGGTCTCCTCTTCTTCCTGGTCGGCGCCCTCAAGGACCGCTACGGCACCGCCGACCTCGACACCCTCGCCGGGGCCACCGGTGCTGCTTTGTACGGCCGCGCCCCCCGCATGGGCGCCTTCCTCGCCTTCGCCGCCGTCGCGTCCCTGGGCCTGCCGGGCCTGGCCGGCTTCTGGGGCGAGATGCTGGCCCTCTTCGGCGCCTTCGACCCCGCCCCGGACCTCTCCCGCCCCGCGTTCCTCACGTACATGGCCGTCGGCGCGTTCGGTACCCTGCTCACCGCCGCCTACCTCCTGATCGTCGTACGGCGCGTCTGCATGGGAGATCCGAAAGCCGGCCCCGAGCTCGCCGTCGCGGACATCCAGCGCTACGAGTTCGCCGCCTGGACCCCGCTCGTCGCCCTCACCGTCCTCGCCGGCCTGTGGCCCGCGGTCCTCCTCGGCCTCACCGACCCGGCCGTCCAGAAGCTCCTCGCAGGAGGCAATTCATGACGGCCCTGACGGCCCTGCCGGTCCTCTCAGCCGAGGCCCCGAGCCTGGTCCAGTCCGTCGACTGGCTCGCCCTCGCACCCGTGGTGATCACCGCCGCCGTCGGCCTGGTCGTCCTCGTCGCCGACCTGTTCCTCGCCGAGCGCCACAAGCCCGCCCTCGGCTGGATCTCGGTCGCCGGCCTGGCCGCCGCGACCGCCACCCTGCTGCCCCTGCGCGCCGGTGACCGGTCCACCTTCTGCCTCACCGGCGACCCGGCGGCCTGCAGCTACGTCGCCGACCACTTCACGCTCGTCATCCAGTTCCTGGTGCTGGCCGGCGCCCTGATCACCGCCCTGGTGTCGGTCACCGCCGTCCGTGACGCCCGTATGCCGGCCGGCGAGTACTGGTTCCTGCTGCTCTCCTCCGCCGCCGGGGCGGCCCTGCTGCCCGCCTCCCGCGACCTCGCCACCCTGATCGTCGCGCTCGAAGTCGCCTCGCTGCCCGCGTTCGCCCTCGTCGGCATGCGCCGCGGCGACCGGCTCTCCTCCGAGGCCGCCCTGAAGTTCTTCCTGTCCTCCGTCACCGCCACCGCCGTGTCGCTGATGGGCGTCAGCTTCGTCTACGCCGCCACCGGCTCCCTGTACCTCACCCAGGTCGCCGGCCGGCTCGAAGACGTCCCCGGGCAGCTAGACACCCTCGCCATGGCCGGTGTGGCGCTCACCCTCGTCGGCTTCGCCTTCAAGACCGCGGCCGTCCCCTTCCACTTCTGGGTCCCCGACACCTACGTCGGCGCCCCCCTGCCCATCGCCGGCTACCTATCGGTGATCGGCAAGGCCGTCGGCTTCACCGGCCTCATCCTCGTCACGGTGATCGCCTTCCCGGCCTACTCCGACATCTGGGGCCCCGCCCTGGCCGTCCTCGCCGCACTCACCATGACCCTGGGCAACGCCGCCGCCCTGCGTCAATCGCCGGACCGCCCGAACAGTGCCGTACGGCTGCTCGCCTGGTCCTCGGTCGGCCAGGCCGGCTACCTGCTGGTCCCGATCGCCGCGGCCGCGTACTCCGGGCGCGACCAGATCGGCTCCACCGTCGCCTACGCCCTCATGTACGCCGTCGTGAACCTCGGCGCCTTCGCCGTGGCCGCCCTCGTCGCCCGCACCAAGCCGCTCCACCGCATCAACGACTACCGCGGGCTGTACGCCGAGCGCCCGCTGGCCGCCCTCTCGCTGGGCTTCTTCCTGCTCTGCCTGGCAGGCCTGCCGCCGGGCATCATCGGCCTCTTCGCCAAGGTCACCGTCTTCCGGTCCGCGGTCGACGCGGGCCTGGGCTGGCTCGCCGTGGTCATGGCGGTCAACGTCGTCATCGCCCTGTACTACTACCTGCGCTGGACGGCCCTGCTCTTCCGCACCCCCGAGGGAGCGCAAACCCGTACGCGCGCCCCCTGGCCGGTGGCAGCGGCCGTCATCGTCACCGCGATCACGGCGGTCGTCCTGTCGGGCGCCCCGGAACTCATCCTGCGCGTCACCTCGGGCAACCTCTTCGCGCAGTGAGCCGGCGCGTGTAACCCGTACGGAGCAGCCACCGCCGCGGCCCCGACCTCCCCCGGAGAGGGGCGGCGGCGGGCGGCCGCCCCGCCGCGCCCTGGGAACCTGACGCCCTCACCTCGCGTTGACCAGGAAGGGAGGGTCCACTGGACCGTAGACCCTCACATCCATGACGGGCTCCCCTGCCGCACCACCTGGAGGGCGTACCGTGCACCGCCGGCACAACGGGCTGAAGACCGCCGTACTCCTCGGCGGGCTGTCCGCACTCATCATCCTGATCGGAAGCTTCTTCGGACGGGGCGGCCTGATCATCGCCGTCCTCGTCGCCCTCGGGACGAACGCCTACGCGTACTGGAACAGCGACAAGCTGGCTCTACGCGCGATGCGCGCCCGGCCCGTGAGTGAATTCGAGGCGCCCCAGCTCTACCGCATGGTGCGCGAGCTCTCCACGTCCGCGCGCCAGCCCATGCCACGCCTGTACATCTCACCCACCGAGGCCCCCAACGCCTTCGCCACCGGCCGCAACCCGCGCAACGCCGCGGTCTGCTGCACGGAGGGGATCCTGCGCATCCTCGACGAGCGCGAGCTGCGCGGGGTCATCGGTCACGAGCTCAGCCACGTCTACAACCGCGACATCCTGATCTCCTCCGTCGCCGGCGCCCTCGCCTCGGTGATCATGTTCTTGGTCAACTTCGCCTGGCTGATCCCGATCGGCCGGTCGGACGACGACGAGGGCCCCGGCCTCCTGGGCATGCTGCTGATCATGATCCTGGGCCCGCTGGCCGCCTCCGTGATCCAGCTGGCCATCAGCCGCTCGCGCGAGTACGAGGCCGACACATCCGGCGCACAGCTCACCGGGGACCCACTCGCCCTGGCCAGCGCCCTGCGCAAGCTCGACGCGGGCACCAAACAGCTCCCGCTGCCCCCGGAGCCCCGGCTGGAGGCGGCGAGCCACATGATGATCGCCAACCCGTTCCGTCCAGGCCAGGGCCTTTCTAAGATGTTCTCCACACACCCTCCGATGGCCGAGCGCATCGCCCGGCTCGAACAGATGGCAGGCCGCCGCCAATGAAGACAATCCTCAACATCATTTGGCTCATCCTCAGCGGCGTCTGGCTGTTCCTGGGCTACCTCCTCGCGGGCGCGCTGCTCTGCATCACCATCATCGGCATCCCGTTCGGCATCGCCGCCTTCCGCATCGCCGTCTACGCCCTCTGGCCCTTCGGCTACACCACGGTCGAGCGCCACGACGCGGGCGCCGCGTCCTGCATCGGCAACGTCCTGTGGCTGGTCCTGGCGGGCTGGTGGCTCGCCCTGAGCCACATCGCCACCGGCCTCGTGCTCTGCGTGACGATCATCGGAATCCCCTTCGGCATCGCCAACTTCAAGATGGTCCCGCTCTCCCTGCTCCCGCTCGGCCGCGAGATCGTCCCCACGGACGCGCCGTTCGCCGCTCGGTGACCCGGCCCGTCCTCCTCGCCCGGCTGGGCGAGAACGACGACCACGACGACGAGCAGCCGTGGGCGCTGTGCGAGAGGCCGTGAACGGCCCCGGCGGCACCATGCCGCTGAGCGTCCGTCCCCGGAGCTTCTCCGAGATCCTCGCCCACCTGCGGGAACAGGACCTCGCCGTGGTCCTCGACCGCATTGTCCACAGGCCGAGCGGGTTGTCGGTGGGGTGCGTCACCATGAACGCATGAACGCATGAACGAGACCGAGCAGTTGCTGGAGCAAGTCGCCGAGCGCGCACGCAACTCCGCGCAGGCGTCCGGAGTGCCCCTGCCCGCCACCCTGGGCACAGACGAGATCGCCCGGGCCGAGGGCATACTCGGCTTCGCCCTGCCGCCCCTGCTCGCCGCGCTCTACACCCGTGTCGGCGACGGCGGATTCGGCCCGGAGTGCGGACTGCTGTCACTGCGCCACGCCGTCCGTGCCTACGGGGTGGGCCGCTCGTCGGCCTGGCGCTGGCCCGAGGGAGTGCTGCCGATAGCCGACTTCGGCTGCTCCATGTCCGTCTGCGTCGACTGCCGCTCCGACACCGCCCAGGTCCTGCTCTTCGACCCGAATCTCGGGGAGCCTGAGCTCGCCTGGTCCATCGACACCCCCGGCCTGGCCGCCTGGCTGCGGGGCTGGCTCGACGGCACCGCCTGGTACTGCGACGAGTCGCCGGCGGGGGAGGAGTACGACCTGGAGCTGACGCCCTGGGAGGGGTTCAGATCCCGGATCTGAACCGCCCCCGCAGCCAGTAGACGAAGGCGCCCACCGCCAGCACCGCCGCCCCCGTGACCGCCGACGCGAGAGGCAGCGCGCACGCCAGCACGACACAGCCGGACAGCCCGACCACTGCCACGGTCCGCCCCTTGACACCTGAATCGAGAGTCCACGCGGAGGCGTTCGCGATCGCGTAGTAGGCGAGCACTCCGAAGGAGGAGAAACCGATCGCACCCCGCAGATCGGCGGTAGCCGCCAGCACCGCCACGACCGCACCCACCGCGAGCTCCGCATGGTGCGGCACCTGATGCCGGGGATGGACGGCCGCCAGCGCGCGCGGCAGATGGCCGTCCCGGGCCATGGCCAGGACGGTCCGCGAAACCCCGAGCACGAGCGCCAGCAGCGAGCCCAGCGCCGCCAGGGCCGCGCCCACCCGGACCACCGGGGCCAGTCCGGGCCGCCCGGCCGCCCGCACCGCGTCGGCGAGCGGGGCCGACGACTGCGCCAGCCCCTCCGGGCCGAGCACCGACAGCGCCGCCACCGCCACCGCGGCGTACACCAGCAGCGCGATCCCCAGCGCGATCGGCACCGCCCGCGGGATCGTCCGTTCCGGGTCGCGCACCTCCTCGCCCAGGGTGGTGATCCGGGCATAGCCCGCGAAGGCGAAGAACAGCAGACCCGCGCCCTGCAACAGCCCGAAGATCCCCTGGGCGGATCCGCTCAGCCGCCCCGGGTCGGCCGCCCCGGAGGACAGGCACACCGCGACCACACCGGCCAGCACCGCCAGCACCGCCGCCACGATCAGCCGGGCGATGCGGGCCGACTTCTGCACGCCCCCGTAGCTCGCGGCGGTCAGCGCCACCACCGCCGCGACGGCCACGGCGTGCTGCTGCCCCGGCCAGAGATACGCCCCCACCGTGAGGGCCATCGCCGCGCAGGACGCGGTCTTGCCGATCACGAACCCCCAGCCGGCCAGATACCCCCAGAAGTGCCCGAGCCGTTCGCGCCCGTAGACGTACGTGCCACCGGAGGCGGGATACCGGGCGGCCAGCCGCGCCGAGGAGTGCGCGTTGCAGTAGGCCACGACACCCGCCACGCCCAGCGCGGCGAGCAGGCCACCGCCCGCCGCCCCCGCCGCGGGGGCCAGGGCGGCGAAGATACCGGCGCCCACCATCGCGCCGAGTCCGACGACGACGGCGTCGGACACCCCAAGGGTGCGCTTCAACTCGTTTTCCACGGGCGGAGAGTAACCCCGCTAGATGACGCCCTCCCGGCCGGGCAGTGGAGTCCGCGTGCGCTCCCAGCCCTCCAGGGCGGTCAGGCAGGCATGGTCCAGGTGGCGCAGCCCGCTAAGATCCAGCCGCACAGGATGCCCGTGCGGCAGCGCGTCCAGGGCGTCGAGCAGCTTGGGCAGCCGCAGGAAACTGGCGTTCCCCACGACCCGCACGCACAGCTCCTCGTCCTCCCACACCTCCTCGATGTGCACGTGGGAGGTCTCCCAGGCCGCCTTGGCCACGGCGAGCCCCAGCCCGATCAGCACCCCCTCGAAGAGATTGGTGACCACGATCGCCGAGGCCGTGACCACCAGCACCACCGCCTCGCCCCGGTGCGTCCGCCACAACGCGGCCACCGCCCTGGCCGGCAGCAGCTTCCAGCCCGCGTGCAGCAGCACCCCGGCCAGCGCGGCCAGCGGCACACTTTCCAGAAGCCGCGGAAACACCACGGCGAAGAGCAGCAGCCAGCCACCGTGCAGCACCCTGGCCGCGCGGGTCCGCGCCCCGGCCTCCACATTGGCGGCGCTGCGCACGATGACCGCGGTCATCGGCAACGCGCCGAGCAGCCCGCACACGCTGTTGCCCACGCCTTGGGCGATGAGTTCCTTGTCGTACTCCGTCCTCGGCCCGTCGTGCATGCGGTCCACGGCCGCGGCGCTGAACAGCGTCTCCGCGGAGGCGATCAGCGCCAGCGCGACCACGGTGCCGGCCGCGCCGACCGAGGCCAGCACCTCGAAGTCGCCCCAGCCGGGCGGGGACACGGCTGTCAGTACGCCCGTCACCCGCACCTTCTCCACGGGCAGCCGCAGCAGGACGGCCGCGGCCGTGGCGGCGCCCACCCCGACGAGTGCCCCCGGCACGATCCGCAGCCGGGCGGGCACCCGGCGCCAGGCGACCATGGCGGCGATCGTCCCGACTCCGAGCAGCACGGCGGCCAAGTCGGCCCGCGACCCGAGCTCGTGCACCCCGCGCAGCTTCGCCAGGGTCTGCCCCGGGGCCTCCACACCGCCCAGGGCGTACAGCTGCCCGGAGATCAGTACCAGCCCGATCCCGGCCAGCATCCCGTGCACGACGGCGACGGAGATCGCCCGGAACCACCGCCCGAGCCGCATCATCCCCATACCCAGCTGCCCCACCCCGGCGGCCAGCACCAGCACCCCGAGCGCGGGAAGACCGTGCGCCTGCACCGCCTCGTAGACGAGGACGGTGAGACCGGCCGCGGGCCCGCTCACCTGGAGGGCGCTTCCGCGGAACCATCCGGTGACCAGTCCGCCGACCACCCCGGTGACGATCCCCAGCTCGGCCGGCACCCCGGAGGCGACCGCCACCCCGACACACAGGGGCAGGGCGACCAGCGCGACGACCACGGACGCCCCGAAGTCATCGCGAAACGTGCCGGCCCCAGGCATGCGAGAACCCCCTGCTACGCGGTGATGTGATGCCACCCAGCCTGGTGGGCGCACTCATCGCGTCCCAAGTGATCACAGGAGGCCGCGGTGGCGCGTGCGCCGCACACGCCCCGCACACACACCCTTCGCAACCGCCGCGGCCCGGCGGG
>NZ_JBSGZP010000141.1:0-13106 GCF_053611065.1 Streptomyces sp. NPDC054840 | reverse complement strand
GTCCAGTACACGGGCGCCCCTCCGCCTTGCCGGGCACGGCACCGGACGCCTCGGGCTCGGCCGACAAGATCCGAAAGAGACGGCCTAGGCGGCGAGCTTCGCCAGGGCCGCGTCGATACGGGCCAGGGAGCGCTCCTGGCCCAGGATCTCCAGGGACTCGAAGAGCGGCAGGCCGACCGTGCGGCCGGTGACGGCCACGCGGACCGGCGCCTGGGCCTTGCCGAGCTTGAGGCCGTGGGCCTCACCGGCGGTCAGGACGGCCTGCTTGAGGGACTCCGGGTCCGACCAGTCGGCGTTCGCCAGGTTCTCGCGCGCCGTGGTCAGCAGCGCCGCCGGGTCGCCCTTCATCGCCTTGTCCCACGACGCCTGGTCCTCCACCGGCTCCTTCAGGAACAGGAAGTCGACGTTGGCGGTGATGTCCGACAGGACGGTCACCCGGGTCTGGGCGTGCGGGGCGATCCGCGCCCAGGCCTCGGCGTCGAAGTCCTCGGGGGCCCAGTTGGCGTGCGGGGCCTGCAGCCAGGGGGCGCAGGCGTCCGCGAAGGCCTTCGGGTCGAGCAGGCGGATGTGGTCGGCGTTGATCGCCTCGGCCTTCTTGAGGTCGAAGCGCGCCGGGTTGGCGTTGACGCCGTCGATGTCGAACTTCGACACCATCTCCTCGATCGAGAAGACGTCCTGGTCCTTGGAGAAGGACCAGCCGAGGAGCGAAAGGTAGTTCAGCAGGCCCTCGGGAAGGAAGCCGCGCTCGCGGTACAGGTTGAGCGAGGCCTCGGGGTCGCGCTTGGAGAGCTTCTTGTTTCCCTCGCCCATCACGTACGGCAGGTGGCCGAACTGCGGGATGCCGGTGGCGACGCCGAGCTCCATCAGCGCCTTGTAGAGCGCGATCTGGCGCGGGGTGGAGGACAGCAGGTCCTCTCCGCGCAGCACGTGCGTGATCTGCATCAGCGCGTCGTCGACCGGGTTGACCAGCGTGTACAGCGGAGCGCCGTTGGCCCGCAGGATGCCGAAGTCCGGGACGTTCTCCGGGGTGAAGGTCAGCTCGCCACGGACCAGGTCGGTGAAGGTGATCGGCTCGTCCGGCATCCGGAAGCGCACGATCGAGGGGCGGTGCTCGCCCTGGAACGCCTCCAGCTGGACCTGGGTCAGCTCGCGGCAGTGGCCGTCGTAGCCGGAGGGCTTCCCGGCCGCGCGGGCGGCGGCGCGGCGCGCGTCCAGCTCCTCGGTCGAGCAGTAGCAGTCGTAGGCGTAACCGCCGTCGCGCAGCCGCTGGGCCACGTCCGCGTAGATGTCCATGCGCTCGGACTGGCGGTACGGGGCGTGCGGACCGCCGACCTCGGGGCCCTCGTCCCAGGTGAAGCCGAGCCAGCGCAGCGAGTCGAGCAGCTGGTCGTAGGACTCCTCGGAGTCGCGGGCCGCGTCGGTGTCCTCGATGCGGAAGACGAACGTACCGCCGTGGTGGCGGGCGAACGCCCAGTTGAAGAGGGCGGTGCGGACCAGGCCCACGTGGGGGTTGCCGGTCGGGGACGGACAGAAACGTACGCGGGGGGTCGCGTTAGCCACGCTTGATCACCTTGTTGGTGAGAGTGCCGATGCCTTCGATGGTGACGGCGACCTCGTCGCCGACGTTGAGGGGGCCGACTCCGGCCGGGGTCCCCGTGAGGATGACGTCGCCGGGCAGCAGCGTCATGGCCTCGGAGATGTGGACGATCAGGTCCTCGATGGAACGGACCATGTCGCTGGTACGGCCGAGCTGGCGCTGTTCGCCGTTGACCGTGCACTGGATGGTCAGGTCGCTCGGGTCCAGGTCGGTCTCGATCCAGGGGCCGAGGGGGCAGGCACTGTCGAAGCCCTTGGCCCGGGCCCACTGCTTCTCCCGCTGCTGGACGTCGCGCGCGGTGACGTCGTTGGCGCAGGTGTAGCCGAGGATGACGTCCTTGACGCGCTCCCTCGGGACCTCCCGGCACATACGGCCGATGACCACGGCGAGCTCCGCCTCGTGGTGGAGGTCCTGGGAGAAGGAGGGGTACGTGATCGGGTCGCCCGGGCCGACCACCGAGGTGGAGGGCTTGAAAAAGGTGATCGGAGCGTCGGGGACCTCGTTGCCGAGCTCCGCCGCGTGCTCCGCGTAGTTGCGGCCGATGGCCACGACCTTGTTCGGGAGCACGGGCGGCAGCAGCCGGACCTTGCTCATCGGGACCTTCGTGCCCGAGAGCTCGAAGTCCGCGAAGGGGATGCCCTTGATGATGTCGAGCACGAGCGTGGAGTCGTCGCCGGGGGCGCCGTCGCCCTCGACCGCGCCGAACGCGACGTTGCCGTCGATCGAGAACCTGGCGATGCGCACCTGTTGCGTCTGCCCCTCTGTATGTCCGCTGGCTGGAGTCTGCGGACCCCAGGCTAACGCGGCGGGCATCGGCGCTTCACGTTCCTTTGCGGGGTGGCTACTCCGCGGCGACGGCGACCGGCACGTTCATGAGGATGGTGCGGCGCGGGTTCGCGGTCTGCGTCGGCAGCTCGACGGAGTGCTCCGGGGTGGCCGGTGCCGCCTGCAGTTCCTCGGCGTCCTTGAGGTGCGCGAGGGTCGTGCGGCGGGGGTTGGCTATGTTGCGGAACATCGTCGTCGTCTTCATCGGAGTTCGGGGTCCTCGGTTCGATCTGGGAGTGTCGGCCGGCGCATGCACCAACCCTGGCGCCAACCCTTTAAGGGGCAAGGCTAAACATCTGAATCCCCCGGCGAACCAGGAAGTAATGGCCACAGCTGTGTGAGTTTGCTCACCCTTGACCGGACATTACCGGCATTATGGACAGTCAACTTCACCCCGCGAAACGGACATTGCGCCACTGAATGCGTCATTCCGCTCCTGATCATCTCGACTGGGACACCTTGACGGCCGCGTTGTTTGGATGGCGTAAGTCCGGTTTCTGCCGAATGCGGTCGCACATCGTGTAGCCCGTCTGTCACAAGCCGTAACCGACTCTCCGGGCCGACACTCGCACCTTGTTGGAGATCCTCCACTGTGCTGGAATTCGCGGGACCGCCGCGGGAATCAGCCGGCGCGCAGGTGGCGCGACACCGCGCCGAGCGCGGTGGCATGGAGAGGAAGACGCGCCGGTCACCGACGACCACCATGGGGCGGCAAGTGCCCCACGACTCGACACCGTCCCACCGGTCGCCCGGCGGGACGCCTGGTCCAGAGGTTGCGACGCTAGTGCAGGGACGATTCAAGAGGGATGGCAGCGCTGCGGCGGAGCAGGAGCCGCGCGGCGGGACCGACCGTGGCTCCTCGCCCCAGCACGCCCAGAACCGCGGGCCGGCTGTCGAAGGCGCACGCCCCGACACCTCCGCCGCGGTGAAGGCGAAGGGCCGTGGGAAGTCCGTGAAGGCCAGGGTCAAGGCGAAAGCCGCACCCGCCGCGCCTGCCGGACCGGCTGAGCAGGACGCGGCGATACCGAAGGCCCCCAGCGGGCCCGGTTCTCGTCTCGCCATGCAGAACTGGCGCATCAGCACGCGACTGGTGTCGCTGCTGACCCTGCCGGTCGTCGCCGCCACCACGCTCGGTGGTTTCCGTATCAACGACTCGCTCAACGACATCGCGCAGCTGGAGCACATGCAGCTGCTGACGACGATGACGCGACAGGCCACCAACCTGGCCGCCATGCTCCAGGAGGAGCGCGACCTCTCCGCGGGTCCGCTCTCCCTCTCCAGGGGCAAGACCACCAGCAGTGTCGATGTCGTCCGTCAGCAGACGGACACCGCCGCCAAGGCCTTCGCCGCCGCGACCGACAAGGTCGACAGCACGGGCGAGAAGGACGACACGCTCCGGTCGATCCGTAACAACGTCCTGCAGATCGGCCGCCAGCTCACCAACATCGAGACGATCCGCACCCGTGCGTACGTCAACGGCGCCCAGCAGACCGTCAGTGAGTACAACGCGGTCATCGTCTCGCTGCTCTCGCTCTCCCAGGACATGGCGCAGGCCACCTCCAACCCGGAGATGATCAAGCGTACCCGTGCCCTGGCCGCGTTCTCCGCCGCCAAGGAGTACGCCTCCATCCAGCGCGCGATCATCGCCGCCTCGCTCCCCGACACCAACGAGCGTCAGGGTGAGCTGAAGGAGAACGACCGGCTGTACGCCCTCTCCGCGCAGAAGGGCGAGCAGCAGTCGAAGACGACCTTCGGACTCGTCTACCAGGGCCGGACCGAGGAGCTCCTCGCGGGTCTGGGTGACAGCAACTCCGAGATCTCCACCGCCGACGGCTACTCCCGCCGTGTCCTGGCCAGCCAGGACGCGTTCCTCCGGGAGAAGAACCGCTCGTGGCTCGACTGGTACGACGCCGACGGCACCAAGCTCCAGGCGATGAAGGTCATCGAGCTGACGCTGCTCGAGGAGATGGAGCAGAAGGCCCGTGAGCTGAAGAACGAGGCCCAGCAGGACGCCATCATCAACGGTGCCCTGATCCTCCTCGTCCTCGGTGTCTCCCTCGTCGGCGCCTTCGTCATGGCCCGCTCGATGATCCGCTCGCTGCGCCGCCTGCAGGACACCGCGACGCGCGTCGCCCAGGACCGGCTGCCCGAGCTCGTCAAGCAGCTGTCCGAGTCCGACCCGCAGGACGTGGACACGTCCGTGGAGTCGGTCGGTGTGCACACCCGCGACGAGATCGGCCAGGTGGCCGCGGCATTCGACGACGTGCACCGCGAGGCCGTCCGACTCGCCGCCGAGCAGGCTCTCCTGCGAGGCAACGTCAACGCGATGTTCACCAACCTCTCGCGCCGCTCGCAGGGCCTCATCCAGCGCCAGCTCTCGCTCATCTCCGAGCTGGAGTCGCGCGAGGCCGACCCGGACCAGCTGTCCTCGCTCTTCAAGCTCGACCACCTCGCGACCCGCATGCGCCGTAACGGCGAGAACCTCCTCGTCCTCGCGGGCGAGGAGCCGGGCCGCCGGTGGACCCGCCCCGTCCCGCTGGTCGACGTGCTCCGTGCCGCCGCCTCCGAGGTGGAGCAGTACGAGCGTGTCGAGCTGTCCTCGGTGCCCGGCACCGATGTCGCCGGCCGCGTCGTCAACGACCTCGTGCACGTCCTCGCCGAGCTGCTGGAGAACGCCACCTCGTTCTCCTCCCCGCAGACCAAGGTCAAGGTCACCGGTCACGCGCTGCCCGACGGCCGCGTGCTCGTCGAGATCCACGACACCGGTATCGGCCTCTCCCCCGAGGACCTCGCCGCGATCAACGAGCGACTCGCCTCGCCGCCGACCGTGGACGTCTCCGTCTCCCGCCGCATGGGTCTGTTCGTGGTCGGCCGCCTGTCCCTGCGACACGGCATCCGCATCCAGCTGCGCCCCTCCGACTCGGGTGGTACGACGGCCCTCGTCATGCTGCCGGTGGATGTCGCCCAGGGCGGCAAGAAGCCGGCTCCGATGCCGGGCCAGGGTGGTCAGGGCGGCCCCGGTGGCGCTCCGGGTGCCCCCGGTGGGCAGGGTGCCGTCGGCGGTGCGCCGGCGCGTCCGTCCGTGGGCTCGGGCCCGCAGCGCGGTCAGGTCGCCGGTGGCGGCCAGCGCGCCGCTCTGCCGGGTCGCGACGGCGCCGCCGGTCAGCGTCCGCAGGGCCCGCAGGGCGGTCGCCCGCAGCAGGGTGGTCCCGGTGCTCCCGGTGGCCGTCCCCAGCAGGGGCCGACCACCGCGGGTCAGGGCCAGGGTGCCTTCGGTTCCGGTGCTCCGCTGCCGGCCCGCGGTCCGGTCGCCAGTGCCGGATTCGCCGGTGGCCCGCAGGCCCGTCCGGCTTCCGGTCCGACCGGATACCCGCAGGGCAACGGCTTCGAGCGACCCCAGCAGCCCCCGCAGCAGTCCCAGCAGCAGCGGCCCCAGCAGCCGGCCGCTCCCGCGGCACCGGATTCGAACGGCCCGCGGCCGCAGCTCTCGCCGCGCGGTGGTGCTCCTCGTGCGGAGCTGCCCAACCCGCAGACCCCCAGCTGGGGCAGCGACCAGGCCCGCGGTCACGACGAGCTCTCGGGCCCCGGCTCGACGGCCGAGTTCGCCCGCCCGGACTTCAACGCCCCGATGCCCCAGGCGGACGGCGGCAACAGCACGACCGGACAGTTCGAGCGTCCGGACGTGCGGGGCCCCATGAACCCGTCCACCACCGGACAGTTCGAGCGCCCGGGCTACCAGCCCCAGCGGCCCGGCGGCCCCGGTGTCGGCGGCCACGCCCCGCAACAGCCCCAGGCTCAGGCTCCGCAGGCCGGCAACGGGTACGCACCCGCACCGCCCGCACGCCCCGAGACCCCGCGGCTGCCGCAGGCTCACCGGCCGGAGGCACTGCCCCCGGCTCCGAGCTCCGGCGACGCCCGCAGCCCGATCTTCGACACCCTGGAGTCGAACTGGTTCCGCGAGGAGGGGCAGCAGCCCCCCGCGCAGGGACCGGCCACGGCGATCCCCCAGCAGGGTGCGCAGTCCGCTCCGGTGGCCCCGGCGCAGCAGCAGCCGCTGCCGCAGCGCGGCCAGGAGGCGGCGGAGTCCGCCGTCACGGCGACCGGCACCACGCCGACCGTCAGCTGGCGGTCCTCGCCGAACGACGAACTGATGCGGCAGGCCGAACGCGTGCGTCAGCCCGCCGCGGGCGGCATCACGACCTCGGGGCTGCCCCGCCGGGTCCCGCGGGCGAACCTCGTGGCCGGCACCGCGCAGCAGCAGGCGGAAACTCAGGCGGGTCCGCAGGTCTCGCGGGCGCCGGACGACGTCCGCGGCCGTCTGACCAACCTCCGACGCGGTATCCAGCAGGGCCGTCAGGCCGGCAACGGACCGGCGACCGGCAGTTACCACATCGACCCCACTTACCAGCAGGAGCGTTAGTTGAGTTCGATGAGCCAGGCGGCACAGAACCTGAACTGGTTGATCACCAACTTCGTGGACAACACCCCTGGGGTGTCCCACACGGTGGTGGTCTCCGCCGACGGACTCCTTCTGGCGATGTCCGAAGGATTCCCCCGCGACCGCGCCGATCAGCTGGCGGCCGTGGCCTCCGGACTGACCTCGCTGACCGCCGGTGCCTCCCGCATCTTCGAGGGTGGCGCCGTCAACCAGACCGTGGTCGAGATGGACCGGGGATTCCTCTTCCTCATGTCCGTCTCGGACGGATCCTCGCTGGCCGTGCTGGCGCACCCCGAGTGCGACATCGGCCTCGTGGGCTACGAGATGGCCCTTCTGGTGGATCGCGCGGGCAGTGTCCTCACCCCGGACCTGCGCGCCGAACTGCAGGGAACTCTGCTCGGCTGAGTTCCCACTCTCCCGGCCGGACGGTACTACCGGCCGGGAGATCGGGGCCCCGCCCCGGAATCCAGTACCCCCGCCAGGCCGTCATCCCGTTCCCCCCACCGGCCGCCCCGTAAGACGGCACGCTGACCACTGCTGTCCAGCCCGGAGGATCAATGACCCCGCCCCCCGCCTACTCCGATTCGTACGGAGACTCGTACTCGGAAGGCGATCAGCCGCTGGTGCGTCCGTACGCGATGACCGGCGGCCGGACCCGGCCCCGCTACCAGCTCGCCATCGAGGCGCTGGTCAGCACCACCGCCGATCCGATGCACCTCTCCGGCCTGCTCCCGGAGCACCAGCGCATCTGCACGCTGTGCCGCGAGGTCAAGTCGGTCGCCGAGGTCTCCGCACTGCTGTCGATGCCGCTCGGTGTCGCCCGGATCCTCGTCGCCGACCTGGCGGAGGCCGGAATGGTGGCCATCCACCAGCCGGGCAATGGAGAGGCCGGCGGCACGCCGGATGTAACGCTGCTCGAAAGGGTGCTCAGTGGCCTTCGGAACATCTAGCGGAGCGGCTCCGCGCTCCACCACCTCCGCGAAGATCGTGGTGGCGGGCGGCTTCGGCGTGGGCAAGACCACGTTCGTCGGAGCCGTGTCGGAGATCAACCCGCTGCGCACCGAAGCCGTGATGACCAGCGCCTCGGCCGGGATCGACGACCTCACCCACACCGGTGACAAGACGACCACCACCGTCGCCATGGACTTCGGCCGCATCACGCTCGACCAGGACCTGATCCTGTACCTCTTCGGTACCCCGGGCCAGGACCGCTTCTGGTTCATGTGGGACGACCTCGTCCGCGGCGCCATCGGTGCGATCGTGCTCGTCGACACCCGCCGTCTCGCCGACTGCTTCCCGGCCGTCGACTACTTCGAGAACAGCGGCCTGCCGTTCGTCATCGCCCTCAACGGCTTCGAGGGACACCAGCCCTACACGCCCGAGGAAGTCCGCGAGGCCCTCCAGATCGGCCCGGACGCCCCGATCATCACCACCGACGCCCGCCACCGCGCGGACGCCAAGAGCGCGCTCATCACGCTCGTCGAGCACGCCCTCATGGCCCGGCTCAAGTAACACGGTTTCAGTTGCCGCGCGGGAGGGGCGGGCTGTGTCCTACGACACGGCCCGCCCTTCTCGTTCATAACGTTTCGACAGAGAATTACGGCCACTTGGCAACAGGGTGCGCTCGCCTGGTATCGCTGCGCGCACAATTGGCCCCATATTTGCCGCAGGACGCTCTTTATGTCCGATTTATGTAGGGCATAAGCTTCTGGGTACGGCCGGTTTCAACTGTTTGGAACACGGCCGTTAACCGTGCTGGAATTCAACGAACTAGCTAGTAGCACCGCCGAGAGGTTGTTGGTCGAGTGAGGCGAAGCATCGCAAGCCCCGCGGATGAACCCGCGCGCGGCAACTTCACCCCGCCGCCGCGAGCGGCCGCGTCGCCCGTCGACGTGCCCGTGGAACCACCCGCGAGCAGCGGGAGCAAGAGCAGGTTCTCGCCCCGCAACTGGCGTGTGCCGACCCGTCTGAACGCCATCCTGCTCGTGCCGGCCCTCGTGGGTCTGGTCATGGGCGGCTTCCAGGTGAAGGGCTCCATCGACACCTGGAACGAGGCCCAGGACGCCGAGAAGATAGCCACGGTCGTCCAGGCGGCCTCGGGCTACAGCCAGGCACTGCTCAACGAGCGTGACCTGACCGCCGAGCCCCTCCTGAACGGCCAGACCAAGGACCCGAAGGTCCTCAAGGCTTACGCGGACACCACCGCGGCCAAGGAGAAGTTCGACAAGGCCGTCCAGGACATGCCGAAGAACCTCGGCCTGGAGCGACGCCTGGACCTCTTCCGCGCGGAGGAGCCCAAGCTCGACGCCGTACGCGACAAGGCGTACGTGGCGGCGATCGAAAGCCCCAAGAAGGATCTGCCCAGGACGGCCGGGCCCATCCCGACCGAAGAGGGCTATGTGCTGGTCCAGCACTACCTCATGCAGTTCGCGAACGAGCTCGGTCTCGGCACCGGCAACGTGACCTCGTACGGCCGCATGGTCTACGCGATCCAGCTGGCCAAGGCGGCGAACTCGCTGCAGCGCTCCGTCGGTACGCACCTGCTGGTGCGCCCGAGCGCCGACGAGAACACCCGCAAGGCCCAGCTCGTCGCCTTCTCCTCCTACGCCTACCTCGAAGAGATCGCCATCGGCGAGTACGTCGCGGCGGGTACCGAGGACGACGTGAACCGCCTCAAGGCGGTCATGGCCAAGAAGTCCGAGGAGGGCGCGGCCAAGATCGCTGAAGCGAAGCACCAGGCCGAGCAGGCCGGTGTCCGCTTCGTACCCCCGCCCACGATCGGGGATTCGGCGCTCGCCGGCATGACCGATGCGATCGCCAACAGCGAGAGCAAGAAGAAGCTCTCCGAGACCGGGGCCACCCCCGCGTTCTGGCAGGCCGCCGCCACCGCGAAGTTCGACGGTTACGACGAGGTCGAGAAGGAACTCCTCGACAAGGCCGTCAAGGACGCCGTCGCCGTCTCCGACGACGCCCGCACCGACGCGATCGTCAACGGCGCCATCGTGGTCGTGGCCCTGCTCGCCGCCTTCATCCTGGCCGGCATGATGGCCCGCCAGATGGGCCGCGCGATGGCCCGCCTGCGCAGCGCCGCCTTCGACATCGCCGAGCAGCGCCTGCCGATGCTCGTCGACCAGCTCTCGCGCACCGATCCCGGCAAGGTGGACACGCGCGTCCACCCGATCCCCATCGACTCCCAGGACGAGATCGGCGAGGTCGCCCGCGCCTTCGACCAGGTCCACCGGGAAGCGGTACGGCTCGCGGCCGAGCAGGCGCTCCTGCGAGGGAACGTCAACGCGATCTTCACCAACCTCTCCATGCGCAACCAGTCGCTGATCGAGGGCCAGCTGACCCTCATCACCGACCTGGAGAACAACGAGGCCGACCCGGACCAGCTGGAGAACCTCTTCCGCCTGGACCACCTGGCCACCCGTATGCGCCGCAACGGCGAGAACCTCCTCATCCTCGCGGGCGAGGAGCCGGGCCGCCGCTGGGACCAGCCGGTCCCGCTCGTCGACGTGCTGCGCGCCGCCTCCTCCGAGGTGGAGCAGTACGAGCGCATCGAGCTCTCGGGTGTCTCGGACGCGGAGATCCACGGCCAGGCCGTGACCGACCTCGTGCACCTGCTCGCCGAGCTCCTGGAGAACGCCACCACGTTCTCCTCCCCGCAGACCAAGGTCCGTGTCAACGCCACGCGTCTGCCCGACGGCCGCGTGATGGTCGAGATCCACGACAAGGGCATCGGCCTCACCGCCGAGGACTTCGCGGACATCAACCACAAGCTGGCCAACCCGCCGACCGTGGACGCCGCGATCTCGCAGCGCATGGGTCTGTTCGTGGTCGGCCGACTGGCGGACCGCCACAGCATCCGCGTCCAGCTGCGCCCCTCGGGCGAGGCTGCCGGTACCACCTCGCTGGTCATGCTCCCCGACGCCATCACCCACGGTGGCGGTGGCGAGGGCATTCCGGACGACGACTTCACGGTCTCGCAGATCATCCCGGAGCAGCAGGCCCAGCTCGCTCCCCCGCTGCGCACTGCCGCCGAGCTCGGCTTCGACGACTCGCGGTACGACCAGCAGGGCGCCGACGGCCTCCCTGCCGACCCGGTCGGCCGGTCCCTGGGCCAGCAGGAGCGCCGGGCCGCGCTGGCGGCCCAGGTGGGTTACCCGCAGGAACAGCAGCAGGGCTACGGCCAGGAGTATCCGGAACCTCAGCCGGAGCACGGGTACCAGGAGTACCAGGGCTACGAGCAGCAGTCCGAGCAGGCCTACGACACCTCCTACGAGGCTCAGCAGGCCCAGCAGGCGCAGCAGGGCTACGAGGCGTACCCGCAGCAGGGCTACGGCTATACGGAAGACGGTTATCCGGATCAGCAGCCGGCCACGCAGGGCTACGACAATGGTTTCGAAGCCGGGTCGGGGCAGGCCGAATGGCCCGAACAGAACACCTATCCGGCTGCCTACCAGCAGGATTACGGGACTGAATCGGAATCCCGGGCCGTCCCCGAACCGGCTCCGGAGCGCGTAGGCTTCGACCGTCCGGGTGCCGCTGCCGACACCGGTCACACGATGACCGGAGCGGGCCTGCCGCGACGCGGCAGCCAGCAGCAGTGGCCGCCGGGGAAGCAGGAAACGGAGTCCACCGGATCCCTCTTCGAGCAGCGGTCGCCGCGTCAGCAGCAGCCCGCCGAACCGGAGCGGGCCCCGGAGGAAACTGAAGGCACCGCCGCCTGGCGTTCGCGCAACGACGAACGCTGGCAGCAGGCCGGAAAGCTCCGTGAGCCGAAGGCGGGCGGGGTCACCCCGTCCGGTCTCCCTCGGCGAGTGCCCAAGGCCAACCTGGTCGAGGGCGCAGCGGAGACGACCCCGCAGGGCGGCCCCCAGGTCTCCCGCGCTCCGGAGGACGTCCGCGGCAGGTTGAGCAACCTGCGGCGCGGTGTCCAGCAAGGACGCAGCGCGGGTTCTGAGCAGTCAAGTAACAGCTATGACCAGGAGCGTTAGTGTGAGCCCGATGAGCCAGGCGGCACAGAACCTGAACTGGTTGATCACCAACTTCGTGGACAACACCCCTGGGGTGTCCCACACGGTGGTGGTCTCCGCCGACGGCCTTCTTCTGGCGATGTCCGACGGATTTCCGCGGGACCGCGCCGATCAGCTGGCGGCCGTGGCCTCCGGACTGACCTCGCTGACCGCCGGTGCCTCCCGCATCTTCGAGGGTGGCGCCGTCAACCAGACCGTGGTCGAGATGGACCGGGGATTCCTTTTCCTCATGTCGGTCTCGGACGGATCGTCCCTCGCGGTGCTCGCGCACCCCGAGTGCGACATCGGCCTTGTGGGCTACGAAATGGCCCTTCTGGTGGATCGCGCGGGCAGCGTCCTCACTCCGGATCTGCGCGCCGAGCTGCAAGGAAGTCTGCTCAACTAGCAGACAGGCAGTGCGTTTCGCGCCATCGCACCATAGGGTGCGGTGGCGCGGTTCCACAGGGAGTACTGCGTACTTGGAGTCGGAGGAGGAAACGTGACAACACCCGGAGGACATCCTTATGGCGGCGCGCAGCAGCCGCAGGGTGGGCACGACCAGAACCGCTTCAACTTTCCCTCCGCGCCCAGCCGCCCTGTGCCGGAGCAGCATCCCTACCAGCAGCAGCAGTACGGACAGCCCCAGATGCCTCCGCAGCAGCCGCCGCCGCGCGCCGCGCGACAGCCCGCTCCGAAGGCCCACAACCCGCTGGTGCGTCCGTACGCGATGACCGGCGGCCGTACTCGGCCGCGCTACCAGCTCGCCATCGAGGCGCTGGTCAGTACCACGGCAGATCCCGCGCGTCTGCAAGGGCAGTTGCCCGAGCACCAGCGCATCTGCCGCCTGTGCCAGGAGATCAAATCCGTAGCGGAGATCTCGGCACTTCTCTCCATTCCTCTTGGTGTCGCCCGCATCCTCGTAGCCGACCTGGCGGAGGCGGGCCTTGTCGCCATTCACCAGCCCGGCGGCGACGAGTCTGCCGGTGGCCAGCCAGACGTGACACTGCTCGAAAGGGTGCTCAGTGGACTTCGCAAGCTCTAACGGCGGAGCGGCTCCCCGCTCCACCACCTCCGCGAAGATCGTGGTGGCGGGCGGCTTCGGCGTGGGCAAGACCACGTTCGTCGGCGCGGTCTCCGAGATCAACCCGCTGCGCACCGAAGCCGTGATGACCAGCGCCTCGGCCGGGATCGACGACCTCACCCACACCGGTGACAAGACGACCACCACCGT
>NZ_JBSGZP010000140.1:0-13135 GCF_053611065.1 Streptomyces sp. NPDC054840 | reverse complement strand
GCCCGCCACATGACCGCCCACGCAGAACTCCGCGCCCAGCTGGAAACGCTCACCACCGAAGCCTTCCGCCCGGAACTCGCCGAGATCGACCGCCTCCCCACCCTCGACATCGCCCGCACCATGAACGCCGAGGACGCCACCGTCCCGGCCGCCGTCGCCCGCCGACTGCCGCAGATCGCCGCCGCCGTCGACGCCATCGCCGAACGGATGGCCCAGGGTGGCCGGCTGGTCTACGCGGGCGCCGGCACGGCCGGCCGGATGGGCGTCCTGGACGCAAGCGAGTGCCCGCCCACCTTCAACACCGATCCCGCCGACGTGATCGGCCTGATCGCGGGCGGCCCGTCCGCCATGATCAAAGCCGTCGAGGGCGCCGAGGACTCGACGGAGTTGGCCGCCGAGGACCTCACCGCCCTGGAGATCGGACCGCTCGACACGGTCGTCGGCATCTCCGCCTCCGGCCGCACCCCGTACGCGATCGGCGCCGTCGAGTTCGCCCGTACCCGCGGTGCGCTCACCGTCGGGCTCTCCTGCAACGCCGGATCCGCCCTCGCCGCGGCCGCCGACCACGGCATCGAGGTCGTGGTCGGACCCGAACTCCTCACCGGATCCACCCGCCTGAAGGCCGGCACCGCGCAGAAACTCGTCCTCAACCTCATCTCGACCATCACGATGATCCGCCTCGGGAAGACCTACGGGAACCTGATGGTCGACATGCGCTCCTCGAACGAGAAGCTGCGCGCCCGCGCCCGCCGCATCGTGGCACTGGCCACCGGCGCACCCGACGAGGAGATCGAGGCCGCCCTCACCACCACCGGGGGCGAGGTCAAGAACGCCGTCCTCGTCGTCCTCGGCGGAGTCGACGCCCCCACGGCCGCCGACCTGCTCGCCGCCTCCCGGGGCCACCTGCGCGCCGCGCTCGAACTCGCCCACACCCGCTGACCCCCGAGCCAAGGCGATCCCACATGTCCACTGACAAGAACAGCGCCACAGCCGCCGCGATCCTGCCGCTGGTCGGCGGCCCGGACAACATCACCTCGATCGCGCACTGCATGACCCGCCTGCGCCTGTCGCTGCGCGACCGCTCGCTGGTCCGGGACGAGGCCCTGCGCGCCCTCCCGGCGGTGCTCGGCGTGGTCGAGGACGGCACGAGCTACCAGATCGTGCTGGGGCCGGGCACCGTCGCCCGCGTCACCCCGGAGTTCGAGGCCCTCGTCGAGGAGGCCCGCTCGGGAGCGGCCGCCGCCGCCCCGGCAGCCCAGGCAGTCCAGACAGCCCCGGCAGCCCCGGTCACCCGCACCGTCACCGCGGACGAACTCGCCGCTCAAGGCGCGGCGCTGAAGGAGGCCCAGAAGGCCCGTAACTCCACGCCCTTCAAGCTGTTCCTGCGCCGGATCGCGAACATCTTCGTCCCGCTGATCCCGGCACTGATCGGCTGCGGCATCATCGCCGGGCTGAACGGCCTGCTGACGAATCTTGGCTGGGTACCCGCCGTCGTCCCCGCCCTCGCCGCCGTCGCGTCCGGCTTCATGTCCCTGATCGCGGTCTTCGTCGGCCACAACACGGCCAAGGAGTTCGGCGGTACGCCGATCCTGGGGGGGGCGGTCGCCGCGATCATCGTCTTCCCGGGTGTCGCGAAGATCGACGCCTTCGGCCTGGAACTCAAGCCCGGCCAGGGCGGCGTCCTCGGCGCGCTCGCCGCCGCCCTGCTCGCCGTCCACGTGGAGAAATGGTGCCGCAGGTGGGTCCCCGAGGCTTTGGACGTCCTGATCACCCCCACCCTCACCGTGCTGGTCTCGGGCCTCGTCACCCTCTTCGGCCTCATGTACCTCGCCGGTGAGGCCTCCGCCGCCATCGGCGCCTTCGCGAACTGGCTCCTCGCCAGTGGCGGCGCCTTCGCGGGCCTGGTCCTGGGCGGCCTCTTCCTCCCCCTCGTGATGCTCGGCCTGCACCAAGCCCTGATCCCCATCCACACCACCCTCATCGAGCAGGACGGCTACACCGTCCTGCTGCCCATCCTGGCCATGGCGGGCGCGGGCCAGGTCGGCGCGGCCATCGCCGTCTACTACCGCCTCCCGCGCAACGGCTCGCTCCGCGCCACCATCAAGTCCGCCCTCCCGGCCGGCTTCCTG
Organism: Streptomyces sp. NPDC054840; assembly: GCF_053611065.1. Classification (NCBI taxonomy): domain Bacteria; kingdom Bacillati; phylum Actinomycetota; class Actinomycetes; order Kitasatosporales; family Streptomycetaceae; genus Streptomyces; species Streptomyces sp. NPDC054840. The sequence goes on along the minus strand of NZ_JBSGZP010000140.1, from coordinate 11,006 downwards.
GGCATCGGCGAACCGCTGATCTACGGCGTCTCCCTGCCGCTGGGCCGCCCCTTCGTCACCGCCTGCATCGGCGGCGCGGCCGGCGGCGCCTTCGTCGGCCTCTTCCACCAACTGGGCGTCGCCTTCGGCTCCACCGCCATCGGTCCCTCGGGCTGGGCCCTGTTCCCCCTGCTCGACGGCCGCTCCAGCGCGGGCATCACCCTCGCGATCTACGCGGGCGGCCTGTTCGTCGGCTACCTGGTGGGCTTCGCCGCCACCTACTTCTTCGGCCTGAGCCGCCAGATGCTGGCCGACCTCGACACCGACCCGGGCCCGGACCCCACGACCGCCACCGAAGCGCCCCCGAAGGAACGGGTCCCCGCCTGAGGGCTGCCTCCCGCGATGCGGGTCCGTCATGAATGCGGACATGATCCAGGCATGATCAACTCCATACCTCCTGTGGTCCCCGCCGGCCGGATGTGTGCCATGCCGCAGCCTCAGTTCGAACTGCCGGGCGGCATGCTGCTGCGCCCCTGGGCGGCCCACGACGTCCCCGCGCTCGTCGAGTCCTGCCGCGACCCGGACATCCGGCACTGGAACCGGCCCGCCCTGCTCTCCCCGGCCGAAGCCGAGGAGCGGATCGCCCGCTGGCACACCCGCTGGCAGGACGAGCAGGCCGCGATGTGGGCCCTCGCCCCCGCCACCGGCGGCCCGGCCGTCGGGCTCATCGGCATCGGCGACCTCGATCTGGTGGGCGGCAGCGGCGAGATCCTGTACTGGCTGCTGCCCGCCGCGCGCGGCCGCGGGGTCATGGTGCCCGCCACGGAACACGTCGGCCGCTGGGCCTTCGAGGACCTCGGCCTGCACCGCGTGCGGATCACCCACTCCGTGGCGAACCCGGCCTCCTGCGCCATCGCGACCAAGGCCGGATTCCCCCTGGAGGGCACCATGCGCGGCGCCCTCCTGCACGCGGACGGCTGGCACGACGAGCACCTCCACGCCCGCCTGCGCACCGATCCCCCGGTGTAAGGGCGTCACAGGGCCGGAGGCGGGGGCTTGGGCGGTGTCGGCGTCGGGGACGGGGGCGGGGTCGCGCCCTTGTCGATGGCGCTGGCCTTTTCCAGGAGTTCTGCGTAGGGCGTCTCCGCCGTGGAGCCGCGCACCTGCGTGAGGCCGTACCGGTCAACGGCCTTTTCTTCATTAGTGCTGGGGTTTCTGGGGTCGAAGGGTATCCGTTCATCCGGTGGCGACACATCCACAATGACGTGCGGATTCTTGCCGCCCACCCTCCACACGGTGATGCGCTGTGGGCCGCGGGTCACGTTCAGAACTTCGCTGCTGTTCGAGATCCCGGTCCGGTACCTGTACTTGGCATTGGCCGGATCTCCCGGCTGGCCATCACCCTTGAGCCTCTCCCCCGGAACCCTGGAGCGCTCGTAGTTCGCGGTCATCTTCATTCTGTCTTTCCTGATCACGTACACCTCGGTGCGGGCCCTGACCGCTTCATACTTATGAGGAGCGGCACCATCTATCTCAACGACCGCGTCCTGGGCGATCTCTTCCCCTGGATTCAGTACACGGCCGACCGGGTTGACGAACTCGCCATCGTAGATCAGATCGGTTCCGGCAGGCTTGGCGTCGAACTTACTGCCCGCAGCCACGCCATGGACCCAATAAATGCTGCCGAGGATGTAAACGGGCACCTGGCCGGCGTTCTTCACGAACAGATGGACCGTCACATACGCCCGCCGCGACCCCTTTTCCATGTTCGACTCCCTGAACTCGGCCCCACTCTGGATCAGCGGCATCGTCACAAAGGGAACGTATATCTGCGAATATGCAAGGTTGGCGGCGGCGAGAAGGGTGGAAATTATCACCCCGATCGCGATATTCCTGGGAACTTTGAGTCCCTTCCATGCCCCGCATCTGAAAAGTCCGCACAGGGCCACCGAGGACCAGGCACCGAGGAGGATCCCGACCACGGTGTAACCGGTGAACCGCTCGCCGATCTGCAGCAGGAGCAGGGCGGCGCTACAGAAGAGGGAGATCACGACTCCGACCAGAACGACCACTCCCGAGTAACGCCACCGCCGCTTGGTGCAGTAGTCGATGGCGGCCAGGGCGGCCAATGCCTCCCCCAAGGCCACAGCGAGGATGGTGAGTCCCGCGATTCGTCCGCCGTACGTGAGGGCATCGCCGCTGTCCGACATTCCGATCCGGAAGAGCGGATATGCCGTCGCGAGGAGGCCGACGACCATGAAGAAGCAAATGGCTCGCCGCACCCACGCCTGGTCCGGCCAGACGGTGCTGTCTCCGCCGAGCCAGTGGATCTCGTGCCTCGGTGCCACACCGGCACGATCCAGGATTCTTCGGAGTTCCCTGAGGGATCCGGCCTTGCCGACCCGCCTGCCGCCCACCGAGACCGGCCGCAAGCCGAGGTCTTCAGGCGCCCCCACGGTCACCTCGGGCGTGTTCGCCATAACACCAGCCTGCCGCTCGACGGCGAGCGGCGCCCCTCGAGCGCCCCCTTGTGCGCCCCGCCAGGGTGCGCCCGACCTGGGGCAGAGGGAGGCTGGTGTTGACGTGTTGGTACCGCTCGACCCCCGGAGGACTCCCATGCGTACCCGAATTCTCGCGGTCACCGCCGCCCTCGTACTGGCCGCGTTCGGCGCCACGGTCCCGGTTGCACAGGGCGCCGTACCGACTGTCCCCGGACCGACGTGCGAGTCCCACCACGGAATGGTGGAGTACGACTCCGCCACTGGCATCTATAACTGCGTAGGCGGCACGTACGACGGCGAACGCATCACCAGCTGATGACGGCTCAGCCCGCGGCAGTACGCAAGAACCGCACCAGGTCGTCGACCTCGTAGCCGAGCTTCGGCCCGCGCTCGGCGGCCATCAGCAGCAGCTGGCCCACGATTTCCGCACCCCAGCCGTCCGTACCGTCCTGCGACCACTCCCACAGCTTCTCGATGCCGAGGTCGGACATGAGCAGCCCGTGCTCCGTCCGGACCTCCCGGCAGGTCTCGGCGACGGCATCCAGCAGCCGCGCCCCCGGCCGTTCGCAGCGCAGCCCGAAGTACCCGCCGACGTACTCGACCACGCACCCCTGCGGCGGCCGCGCCTCGATACGCTCGTAGCTCGGCGACTCCCCCACCGGGCAATGGATCAGAGTGAACCGGTGCCAACCCGGCGGCGGGGGCGGATTGGGGCGCCACGCGGTCAGCCCGAACGCCTCCTGCACCAGCGCGGTCGCCTCGTCCGCCGTGGCGGCCGTCCGCGCCTCCCGTCGCTCCCCGTCGTCCCCGACGGCCGTCCAGAGCCCGCCGCCCCCATCACTCTGCACGCGCACGGCCAGTCCCATGCCTCCACGCCTCCACGCGCCACAGGCGAGGGCCGTCTCCAGGCCGCGCAGCTTCCAGCCGAGCTCGAAGGCGAAGTTCACGGCCTCCACGGCCTCGCTCACGAGCCCCCCGCCCGCTCGTGCAGAACGGCGGCCAGCCGGAGCGCGGTGTCCAGGTTGCAGCGGCCGAGGTCGACCAGCGGCAGGCCGTACGTCCCGGCGGCCGAGACCCGCTCCACATCCAGCGAGGGGAACAGCACCCCGACTCCGGCGAGCGATTCCCGCAGCTGCTGGACGGCCTCTTCGGCCGCCTGCATGCGCTCCTGTGGGGAGAGCACCATGACATGTCACCTTTCTACTCTGAGTATTCACCTTCTTCACACAGAGTGGCGACGCGCTCACTAGCCTTTCAAGTGCGGACCCCGCAACAACCGCTCATGTTGCTCAGGGAGTTGCCATGGCACAAAAGAACCTCGATCCGTCCTCCTCCCCCCGCGCCCTCCTGGGCGCGGAGCTGCGCGTAGCGCGCGACCGCGCGGGCATGAGCCAGGCCGAACTCGGCGAACGGCTCTTCGTCAGTGGCGCGTTCATCGGCCAGCTCGAAGCGGGCACCCGACGTATGCACCTCGAATTCGCCCGCCAGATCGACGACATCCTCGACACGGGCGGCTTCTTCATCCGCAACTGCGGGGCCGCCGCCAAGTCCAAGTACCCGGACCACTTTGCTGCCGCCGCCGAAGCGGAGGCCCTGGCGAAGGTGATCAGGGAGTACGCGCCCCAGCTGATCCCCGGACTGCTCCAGACGGAGGCGTACGCGCGCGAGGTGTTCCGCGCCTATCAGCCCACGGCCACGGAGGAGACCATCGACGAGCTGGTCACGAACCGCCTGGCCAGGTCCTCGCTGCTCCATGACCCAACAACCCCACTGTTGTGGTGCGTCCTCGACGAGGCGGTACTGCGACGGGCAGGAGAGAGCACTGCGATTCTGGCCGAGGCGCTGCGCCACATCGCGCGCCTGATCCGCTCCCGCCGGATCATCGTGCAGGTGCTGCCGTTCAGCGCGGGCTTCCACGCGGGGCTGGCAGGCACCCTCAAACTGATGTCGTTCGACGACGCGCCGCCACTCTCTTACGTCGACGGCTTGGGTATGGGCCAGTTGTTCGACGATCCGGCCACCGTCGCCCAACACACCCTGACCTACGATCTCCTCACGGCCAACGCGCTGTCACCGCGCAAGTCCCTGGCCCTGATCGAGTCCGTGGCGGAGGATTACGAACATGACCAGCATGCCTGAGTACGACCTGGCAGCAGCCACCTGGCACAAGTCCAGCTACAGCGCTGGAGACGGCGGAAACTGCCTGGAGATGGCCACCTGGCGGAAGTCGACGTACAGCGACGGCACTGGCGGCGACTGCTTCGAAGTCGCCGACGGGCACCCAGACGTCGTCCCCGTCAGGGACTCCAAGCAGCCCGAAGGCCCGCACGTGGTGTTCCACGCGCAGGCCTGGGCCCGGTTCGTCGCGGCGCTCTGAGCGATCAGAGACCGTTGGTGAACAGCAGCCTGTTCGGGCCGTCGTCGCTGAGGTTCTGGACGATGTCCTTCGTGGACACCTCGTCCAGGAAGTCCGCCACCTCCGCCGACAGCGCGCTCGGGTGCTCCGACTTGTAGAGCGCGGACACACCGGTGGCATGCGGTGTGGCCATGGACGTACCGTCCAGGGCCACGCTGCCGCCGCCCACCGCGTGGAGATGACGTCCTTGCCGGGGGCGTAGAGGTTCAGGCAGGTGCCCCAGTTCGAGTAGTCGGTCTCCTCGTCGAAGCGGTTCGTCGCGCCGACCGTCACCACGCGTTCGGCGGAAGCGGTCGAGACACGGCAGGCGTCGATGTTGTCGTTGCCCGCCGCGATGACCGGCAGCACGCGCCGGTCGGACACGGCGGTCACGGCCGCGTTGACCGCGGCGTGCCGGCCGGAGGCAGGTGAACGGGAGTCGGATCGCGCCGGGTCTCGACGACGGGGGCCTGACCCCGGCCGGCCGGTCTCACCAGCCGAAGACCGGGTCGATGTCGAAGGTCGGCGGCAACAGGCCCTTCCGGTCCAGGTTGACGAAGACGTACGAGCCGGGCGGGCCGGGGTAGAAGGCGAACCGCTCGCCCAGTGGCAGGGCGCGCAGGATCGTGGGCTCCGCCCGGCGCCCGCCGTCGGCCAGGCCGCGGTGGGAGAGGTACGTCCACCAGCGGTCGGAGGTCACCACACCGACCTCGCCGGGGCCGGTCAGGGACAGCCCCCGAACGACCTCGTCGCCGAAGCCCGCGTGCCAGACGCGACGGCCGTCGGTGAGGGAGTAGGCGGACACGCCGTTCTTCTTGCCCTGCTTCACCGGGGTGATCAGCAGCTCACCGGTCAGTACGGGGGACGGCTCGGACAGCAGGTCCCCGGCCGGACCCGAGGCCGGTACGGAGCCGCGCGCCCGGCCCTCGGCATCGAACAGCAGCACCGCGTCCGTGCCGCGCTCGGCCGTCTCCGTGACGCGTACGACCGGCGGGGCGGCGGACAGCACCCGCACCTCGCGCAGTCGGCTCGCCGTGGGCAGCGCGGTCTGCCAGACGGGGGTTCCCGTACGGGAGTCGACGGCCGTGATCCGGGCCGAGTCGCCGCACTCCTCCACGTACAGGGCGCGCCGCTCCGAGCCGTCGACGGCCTTCACCGTGCAGTCGGCGGGGACCGGGACCCGCCAGAGCTCGTGGCCGACGTGCAGGTCGAGGCCGGTCACCGTGTCCCGGTCCGCCACGACGGCGCTCGCGCCCGCCGCGGCCACCAGCGCCCGGCCGGTGTCCCGGGTCCACCGGGCGTGGCCGTCGGTCAGGTCCACGGCGACGACCTGCGAGCCGCACGTCCCGGGGCTCTCCCCGTACGCGAGGAGGCCGATGCCCGACGGGGTCGTCCGGCCGATGGCGCAGAGCGGCGTACGCTCCGGGGCGGGCAGCCGCCAGCCCTTGCGGCCCTCCCCGTTGTAGGCGATGAGGCCGTCGGTGCGGGCCCGTACGAGCATTCCGGGCGCGGGCGCCCAGACGCCGACCGGGGCGGCCGCCGGATGCACGGGGTCCTGCCAGCCGGACAGATCCAGCTGCGGGCCGCGGGCGTACTCGAAGCCCAGCCAGCCGGGCGCCGGCGCGGCCAGGGCCACGCAGACGGCGATCACCCGGACGTGCACCGGGGCGGGGCCGTGGCCGCGCTTCCGCGGCGTACGCCATAGCAGCCACGCGGCGGCGGCGCACAGCGGGGCGAGGAGCGCGAGGGTGCCCGTGCCGCGCGGGCAGCTGTCGATCCCGCACATGCGGCCGGGGCCGTCTGCGAACACCAGCTTCGCCAGGAGGACCAGGTGCAGCATCGCCACCGCGGCGAACGCGGCGGCCGCGGTGAAGGCGAGGTATCCCCAGAGCCGTACGGGCCGCAGTCGTTCCATGTCCATGATCCCCCCGCCCGCAGCCTAACCGGCTCCCTTCGAGGTGCTCGGCAGTGCCCTCGCCCCTGCGGGGTGCTCGGCGGTGCCCCAGCGGGGTGCTCGGTGGTGTGTAGCCCGGCTCGGGCTCCGCCCGGGGTTCGCCTCAAACGCCGGCGGGGCTTGAAGGGTGGGACCGTGGCCCCTGCGGGGTGCTCGGCGGTGCCCCAGCGGGGGCGACGTCAGGCCCGGGCCGCCTCGATGAAGGCACGGATCAGCTCCGGGGACTTCACCCCGCGCTCCCGCTCCACCCCGCTGGACACGTCCACACCCCAGGCCCCGGTAGCCACGAGCGCCGCCCGCACATTGCCCGGGTTGAGTCCGCCGGCGAGCAGCCACCGCCCCTCGGGCGCGGTGAAGTCCGCCGCGCCCCAGTTCCACGGCTTGCCGGAGCCGGGGTCGGGCGCGTCCAGCAGCAGCAGGTCCTCGCCGTACTCACCGCAGCGCTTCACGCGCTCGGCGGTGGCCCGCAGCAGGGTCCGGCCGTCGGCGCGCAGCGCCGCGAAGTCCTCGGGGCCCTCCTCGCCGTGCAGCTGGACCCCGCGCACCCCGCTCTCCTCGGTGAGCCGCCGCACCTCGTCGAGCGCCTGTCCGCGGTACACCCCGACGGTCAGCACCCCGGCAGGCACCCGCGCGGCGAGCTCCCGCGCGGTGGCGGCGTCGACGGTACGGGGGCTGCCGGGGGCGAAGACGAACCCCACGGCCTGGGCCCCGGCGCCCACAGCCACGTCGACGTCCCGCGCGGTCCGCAGCCCGCAGATCTTGATGAACACGTCAGCCATACCAGCAGTCAACCAAACCAGGGCGGTACGTGGCGGGTGCGTCCCATAAGCCGGGCAGGGAGCCGGCCCCGCCACTAGCCTGGGACGAGGCACACATCAAGGGCACAGCATGCCACCCGGAGGACGACGGTGACGATCATGACCGAGCGGACCACACCCATAGAGAGCCTGTCGCCGCCGACATTCGAGAGCCTCCTGCGCACGGTCGAGGAGATGAACACGCCAGACGGCTTCAAGGCCGAGCTCATCCGGGGGAAGATCGTCGTGTCACCGTGGTCCAAGCTGCGCTACGTCCGACCGATGCGGGCTCTGCGTCGGCAGCTGGAGGCCCATGCTCCCGACGGGCACATCGTCGAGACCTCACCGATCCTCTTCCGGTTCCCGGCAGCTCGCCGCGCGTACGGGCCCGACCTCTTCGTGGCGGACGAATCCGCCTTCGATGCCGAAGGCCGTCACGCCGACGGGGCAGACCTCTCGCTGGTGGCCGAGTTCACCTCGGTCTCCACGAAGGACGCCGACTGGAACGAAAAGCTGGTGGTGTACGGCCTGCTCGTCCCGGTCCATCTCGTCGTCGACATGCAGGCATCGGAGATCACCTGCTTCTCCGACCCTTCGCCACATGGGTACCGCTCGCACAAGACGGTGTCCTTCGGCGAGGCCCTGCCGGTCCCCGAGCCTTTCGACTGCGCTATCGACACCACCTTCTGAAACGCCCGAGGGCGGCACCCCTTCCGGGATGCCGCCCTCGTTCGAGAACAGCCGATCAACCAGTGGCCGGAGCCGGGGTCGATCAGAAGTCCATGTCACCACCCGGCATGCCGCCGCCCGCGGGGGCACCGGCCTTCTCGGGCTTGTCGGCGATGACGGCCTCGGTGGTGAGGAAGAGGGCCGCGATGGACGCCGCGTTCTGCAGGGCAGAGCGGGTGACCTTCGCCGGGTCGATGATGCCCTCGGCGATCATGTCGACGTACTCGCCGGTCGCGGCGTTCAGGCCGTGACCGATCGGCAGGTTGCGCACCTTCTCGACGACGACGCCACCCTCGAGACCACCGTTGACGGCGATCTGCTTGAGCGGGGCCTCCAGCGCGAGCTTCACGGCGTTGGCGCCGGTCGCCTCGTCACCCTCGAGCTCCAGCTTCTCGAAGACCGCGGAGGCCTGCAGCAGCGCCACGCCACCACCGGCGACGATGCCCTCCTCGACGGCCGCCTTCGCGTTGCGAACGGCGTCCTCGATGCGGTGCTTGCGCTCCTTGAGCTCGACCTCGGTCGCGGCACCGGCCTTGATGACGGCCACGCCGCCGGCCAGCTTCGCGAGGCGCTCCTGGAGCTTCTCGCGGTCGTAGTCCGAGTCGGAGTTCTCGATCTCGGCGCGGATCTGGTTCACGCGACCGGCGACCTGGTCGCTGTCACCGGCACCGTCGACGATGGTGGTCTCGTCCTTGGTGATGACGACCTTGCGGGCGCGGCCGAGCAGGTCGAGACCGGCGTTCTCCAGCTTGAGACCGACCTCCTCGGAGATGACCGTGCCGCCCGTGAGGATGGCGATGTCACCGAGCATGGCCTTGCGGCGGTCACCGAAGCCCGGGGCCTTGACGGCGACGGACTTGAAGGTGCCACGGATCTTGTTGACGACGAGGGTGGAGAGCGCCTCGCCCTCGACGTCCTCGGCGATGATCAGCAGCGGCTTGCCGGACTGCATGACCTTCTCCAGGAGCGGCAGCAGGTCCTTGACCGAGCCGATCTTGGAGTTGACGATCAGGATGTACGGGTCGTCCAGGGACGACTCCATGCGCTCCATGTCGGTGGCGAAGTACGCCGAGATGTAGCCCTTGTCGAAGCGCATACCCTCGGTGAGCTCCAGCTCCAGACCGAAGGTCTGGGACTCCTCGACGGTGATGACGCCTTCCTTGCCGACCTTGTCCATGGCCTCGGCGATGAGCTCGCCGATCTGGGTGTCGGCGGCGGAGATGGAGGCCGTCGAAGCGATCTGCTCCTTGGTCTCGACATCCTTGGCCTGCGCCAGCAGGGCGGCGGAGACGGCCTCGACGGCCTTCTCGATACCGCGCTTGAGGGCCATCGGGTTCGCACCCGCGGCCACGTTGCGCAGACCCTCGCGAACGAGCGCCTGGGCGAGAACGGTGGCGGTGGTCGTACCGTCGCCGGCGACGTCGTCCGTCTTCTTGGCGACTTCCTTGACCAGCTCGGCGCCGATCTTCTCGTACGGGTCCTCGAGCTCGATCTCCTTGGCGATGGAGACGCCATCGTTGGTGATCGTGGGGGCGCCCCACTTCTTCTCAAGGACGACGTTGCGACCCTTGGGGCCAAGGGTGACCTTGACGGCGTCGGCGAGCTGGTTCATCCCACGCTCGAGGCCGCGGCGGGCCTCCTCGTCGAACGCAATGATCTTGGCCATCTGAAGTGGTCCTCCCGGACAGCGGTGGATTGCTCCGGACCGCGCCCGCGCCCGCGACGGACGGCCTGCGTGCCCGGCGGTTCCTTCCCACCGGACCCTGCGGGCCTCACCGACCCGGTCCTCGTTTCAGTAGCACTCTCACCAGGAGAGTGCTAACGCCAATGATTAGCACTCGACCCCTCCGAGTGCAAGCGGCTTGAGCCAACACCCCGCCACTACCGGGCCTACGGACGAAGGGCCCCCATCCCGTGTCCAGGATGTGGGCCCCTCGTGGTGTTCCAGGTCTTCGCTGAAGACTGTGCGTCGGTGGTCGATCGCTCCAGGACTAGCCGAGTGCGAGCTTGACCATGTCCGCCTGCGGACCCTTCTGGCCCTGCGAGATCTCGAACTCGACCCGCTGACCCTCTTCAAGGGTGCGGTACCCGTCCATCTGGATGGCGCTGTAGTGGACGAACACATCCGCACCACCGTCGACCGCGATGAAGCCGTAGCCCTTCTCCGCGTTGAACCACTTGACGGTGCCCTGAGCCATGCCTAACTCCCCTATTACTGGCCCTTGCGCAGGAACGCACTTCACGATCCCGGGTCAGAACTTGCGTCGGAACGCGTCGACCGAGGCTGAATGTATCTGCGCGGATGCTGTCTGCAACAGGTCAATCCGATGAGAAATCTAGACACCGAGAAACATTGAAATAGAGTGAAAATTTGCCATACTCCCGGGCAACTCGGGCCTGACATATCTCGCCAAAGCCCCATACCGCACTCGCATGTTGGCCCGATGTCGACCCTTGCGCGGCCCGTTCATATGCAGGGGGCATTAACAGCGGAGGGGACTTCCCCAACCCTACCGTGCCCAATCAAGCAGAATTGCCCCCACCGCTTTTAGCGGAGGGGGCAATTTCGGTTTGCGCGTGTCACCTGGGAGCTGACCGGAGGGCTCCGGGACTCCGCAACCGCCGGCGACGGCCGGGCTGATCGAGACGCC
>NZ_JBSGZP010000139.1:0-13173 GCF_053611065.1 Streptomyces sp. NPDC054840 | reverse complement strand
CGCCCTTTTCGGCGAGGCGGGCGGCGCGGCGGATGAGGGTGCGGCCTTCCGGGCCGCCGGTGAGGCCGACGACGATGCGTTCGCGGGCCTGCCAGGTGGAGCGGATGTTGTGCTCGCCCCGGTACTCGTTGAGGTACTCGTCAACCCGGTCGGCGACCCACAGGAGGGCCAGCTCGCGCAGAGCGGTGAGATTTCCGGGGCGGAAGTAGTTCGACAGGGCCGCGTCGACCTTGTCGGGCTTGTAGACGTTGCCGTGCGCCATACGGCGGCGTAGCGCCTGCGGGGACATGTCGACGAGCTCGATCTGGTCCGCGCGACGGACCACCTCGTCGGGGACGGTCTCGCGCTGGCGGACCCCGGTGATCGTCTCGACCACGTCGCCGAGCGACTCCAGGTGTTGGATGTTGACGGTCGAGACGACGTCGATGCCGGCCTGGAGCAGCTCCTCGACGTCCTGCCAGCGCTTGGCGTTGCGCGAGCCGGGCACATTGGTGTGGGCGAGCTCGTCCACCAGCGCTACGGCGGGGCGGCGCGCCAGGACTGCATCGACGTCCATCTCGGTGAAGGTGCTGCCCCGGTACTCGATCTCGCGCCGCTCGATGAGTTCCAGGCCGTGCAGCATGACCTCGGTGCGCGGGCGGTTGTGGTGCTCGACGAAGCCGACGACGCAGTCGGTGCCCCGCTCGGTCCGGCGGTGCGCCTCGGAGAGCATCGCGTACGTCTTGCCGACGCCCGGCGCGGCGCCGAGGTAGATGCGGAGCTTGCCGCGTCCCATGTTCCGTCTCTTCTTCTGTGTGCTGGGGATTGGGCGGGTGATCAGGGTTCGAAGCGGTATCCCATGCCCGGCTCGGTGATGAAATAGCGCGGGTGCGAGGGATCCGCCTCCAGTTTGCGCCGTAGTTGGGCCATGTAGACCCGCAGGTAGTTTGTGTTCTCTCCGTACGTCGGTCCCCAGACCTCCAGCAGTAGCTGACTCTGGGTGATCAGCCGGCCCGGATGGGTAATGAGGATCTCCAGCAGGTGCCATTCGGTCGGGGTCAGCCGGACGGTGCGCTCGCCCCGGTGCACCTTCTTCGCGATCAGATCGATGCTGAACTCGTCGGTCGTGACCACGGAGACCTCGGCCGACCGGGAGGACTCGGGTGCCTCCTGCCTGCGGGTGGCTGCCCGCAGACGGGCCAGGAGCTCGTCCATGCTGAACGGTTTCGTGACGTAGTCGTCCGCGCCGGCGTCCAGGGCCCGGATCTTGTCCTCCGAGGTGTGGCGGGCGGAGAGGACCAGGATGGGGACCTTGCTCCAGCCGCGGACGCCCTTGATGACTTCGATGCCGTCCATGTCGGGGAGTCCGAGGTCGAGCACTATGACGTCCGGCTTGTGGGCGGCGGCGAGCCGCAGGGCCGTGCCGCCGTCAGTGGCTTCCTCGACCTCGAACTTGCGCGCCTGGAGATTGATCTTCAGCGCGCGGACGAGCTGCGGATCGTCCTCCACCACCAGCACCCGGGTCATCGGTGTGCAGCCTTTCCTTCGTTGCGGACACGGCAAGAAGCCGGCGCGGCGCTGGATTCCTCCCAGCGGTAGCTGGGGGAGCTTCGGCGCCCCGCCGGCTTCGTTACCGTGCGATGTGGAACATCAGCTCTTGGACAGCGCCTTCAAGGCGATGTTGAGCTCGAGGACATTGACGCGGGGCTCGCCCATGAATCCGAGCGTCCGGCCCTCGGTGTGGTCGGCGACGAGCTTGTCGACCTGCTTGACGTCGAGCTTGTTCTGCTCGGCGACGCGGTGGATCTGGAGCTTGGCGTACTCGGGGGAGATGGCCGGGTCCAGGCCGGAGCCGGAGGAGGTGACGGCGTCGGCCGGCACGTCCTCGGGCTTGACCTGGTAGGAGGCCGTGGAGTTGTCCGTGATGACGGCGTCCTTGGCGGCGAGGACCTGGGCGCAGAGGGTGCCCTCCTCCGCCTGGTCAGTGCACTTGCCGTTGACCGCGCCGTTGTCGGCGGACCGGTTGGTGGCGCCGGAGAGGATCAGCGAGTACTGGGTGTTGACGCTGTTGGCGCCGAGACCGTTGGAGGGGCGCGGCTGGAACCACTTCAGGTCCGGCTTCGAGGCTTCCTCAGCGTCGTTGGGGTCCTTCTTCGGCAGGTTGTAGGTCTGGCCGATGAGGGAGGAGCCGACGACCTGGCCGCTCTTGTCCTTGATTTCGGAGCCGTTGGCGTTGTCGTTGAAGACGGCCTGGGCGACGCCGGTGACGGCGAGCGGGTAGAGAACACCGCAGATCACGGTCAGAACGAGCAACGCTCGCAGACCTGCCCCGATCAACCGCACTGTGTTTCCGACAGAGTTGTTCATGGGTCAGCCGATTCCGGGGATGAGGGAGATAAGCAGGTCGATGATCTTGATGCCGATGAACGGGGCGATCAGACCGCCCACGCCGTACAGACCGATGTTGCGGCGGAGCATCTTGTCGGCGCTGGTCGGCTTGTACTGGACACCCTTGAGGGCGAGCGGTACGAGCGCGATGATGACCAGCGCGTTGAAGATGACGGCGGAGAGGATCGCCGACTCGGGGGAGTGCAGGCCCATGATGTTGAGCTTGTCGAGGCCCGGGTAGACCACGGCGAACATGGCGGGGATGATCGCGAAGTACTTCGCGACGTCGTTGGCGATCGAGAAGGTGGTCAGGGCGCCCCGGGTGATCAAGAGCTGCTTGCCGATCTCGACGATCTCGATGAGCTTGGTGGGGTTGGAGTCCAGGTCCACCATGTTCCCGGCCTCCTTGGCGGCCGAGGTGCCGGTGTTCATCGCCACGCCCACATCCGCCTGCGCGAGCGCCGGGGCGTCGTTCGTACCGTCGCCCGTCATCGCGACCAGCTTGCCGCCGGCCTGCTCCCGCTTGATGAGGGCCATCTTGTCCTCGGGCGTCGCTTCCGCGAGGAAGTCGTCCACGCCCGCCTCCTCCGCGATGGCCTTGGCCGTCAGCGGGTTGTCACCGGTGATCATGATCGTCTTGATGCCCATGCGCCGCAGCTCGTCGAAGCGTTCGCGCATGCCCTCCTTGACGACATCCTTGAGGTGGATGACACCCAGGACACGGGCCCCCTTGTCGTCCTTGACGGCGACGAGGAGCGGAGTGCCGCCCGCTTCCGAAATCTTGTTGGCGAGCATGTCGGCGTCGTCGGAGACCTCGCCGCCCTGCTCCGTGACCCAGGTGATGACCGAGCCGGCCGCGCCCTTGCGGGTCTGCTTGCCGTCGACGTCCACGCCCGACATACGGGTCTGGGCGGTGAAGGCGATCCACTCGGCGTGGGCGAGTTCGCCCTGGTGGCGCTCGCGCAGCCCGTACTTCTCCTTGGCGAGGACCACGATGGAACGGCCCTCGGGAGTCTCGTCCGCGAGGGAGGAGAGCTGGGCGGCGTCCGCCAGCTCGGCCTCCGTCGTGCCCTTGACCGGGACGAACTCCGACGCCTGGCGGTTGCCCAGGGTGATGGTGCCCGTCTTGTCGAGCAGGAGCGTGGAGACGTCGCCCGCGGCCTCGACGGCGCGGCCGGACATGGCGAGCACGTTGCGCTGGACCAGCCGGTCCATGCCGGCGATGCCGATCGCCGAGAGCAGAGCACCGATCGTGGTCGGGATCAGGCAGACCAGCAGAGCCGTGAGCACGATCATCGACTGCTCGGCGCCCGCGTAGATCGCGAAGGGCTGGAGGGTGACGACCGCGAGCAGGAAGACGATCGTGAGGGACGCCAGCAGGATGTTCAGGGCGATCTCGTTGGGCGTCTTCTGCCGGGCCGCGCCCTCGACCAGGGCGATCATCCGGTCGATGAAGGTCTCGCCGGGCTTCGTCGTGATCTTGATGACGATCCGGTCGGACAGCACCTTCGTACCACCGGTGACCGCGCTGCGGTCGCCGCCCGACTCCCGGATCACCGGAGCCGATTCGCCCGTGATCGCGGACTCGTCGACGGACGCGACGCCCTCGACGACGTCACCGTCGCCCGGGATGATGTCGCCAGCCTCGCAGACCACCAGGTCACCGATCCGCAGCTCAGCGCCGGGAACCTGCTCTTCGCCCTTGCCGTCCTTGGTCACACGGCGGGCGACGGAGTCCGTCTTGGCCTTGCGCAGGGTGTCCGCCTGCGCCTTGCCGCGGCCTTCGGCGACGGCCTCGGCGAGGTTGGCGAAGATCGTGGTCAGCCACAGCCAGGCGGTGATGGCCCAGCCGAACCAGTCCGTCGGGTCTTTGACCGCGAGCACGGTGGTGACGACCGAGCCGATCAGGACGACGAACATGACCGGGGACTTGATCATGATCCGGGGGTCGAGCTTGCGGATCGCGTCCGGGAAGGACTTCAGCAGCTGCTTGGGGTCGAAGAGGCCGCCGCCGACCCGGCCGGGGGCCGGCTTGTGACTGGTCGGCATGTCTCCGTGCGGGGCACGGGTGGGGGTGGCGGTGCTCATGAGGCGAGCCCTTCGGCGAGCGGACCCAGGGCGAGGGCCGGGAAGTAGGTCAGACCGGTGACGATGAGGATCGTGCCGACGAGCAGGCCCGTGTAGAGGGGCTTGTCGGTACGGAGCGTGCCCGCCGTCTCCGGTACGGGCTTCTGCTCGGCCAGCGAGCCGGCCAGCGCCAGTACGAACACCATCGGAAGGAAGCGCCCCAGCAGCATCGCGATGCCGATGGTGCTGTTGAACCACTGGGTGTCGGCGTTCAGGCCCGCGAAGGCGGAGCCGTTGTTGTTGGCGCCCGAGGTGTAGGCGTAGAGGATCTCGGAGAATCCGTGCGCGCCGGTGTTGGTCATCGAGTTCGCCGGGGTGTCCAGGGCCATTGCGGCGGCCGTGAAGCCCAGGACCAGGGCGGGAGTGATGAGGATGTAGCAGGCCGCGAACTTGATCTCGCGGGTGCCGATCTTCTTGCCCAGGTACTCGGGGGTGCGGCCGACCATCAGACCGGCGATGAACACCGCGATGATTGCCATGATCAGCATGCCGTAGAGGCCCGAGCCGACGCCGCCGGGCGCGATCTCGCCGAGCTGCATGCCCAGCAGCTGGATGCCGCCGCCCAGTCCGGTGTAGGAGGAGTGGAAGGAGTTGACCGCGCCGGTCGAGGTCAGCGTCGTGGCGACCGAGAAGATCGCGGACGCGCCGATCCCGAAGCGGGTCTCCTTGCCCTCCATCGCACCGCCCGCGGCCTGGAGCGCCGGGCCGTGGTGCGCGAACTCGGTCCACATCATCAGCGCGGTGAAACCGAGCCAGATGGTGGCCATCGTGGCGAGGATCGCGTAGCCCTGGCGCAGGTTTCCGACCATGCGGCCGAAGGTGCGGGTCAGCGAGAAGGGGATCAGCAGGATCAGGAAGATCTCGAAGAGGTTCGAGAAGGGGGTCGGGTTCTCGAAGGGGTGGGCGGAATTGGCGTTGAAGTAACCGCCGCCGTTGGTGCCGAGTTCCTTGATGACCTCCTGCGAGGCGACCGCCCCGCCGTTCCACTGCTGCGTCCCGCCGAGGAACTGGCCGACCTCGTGGATCCCCGAGAAGTTCTGGATCGCACCACACGCGACCAGGATGATCGCGCCGATCACGGAGATGGGCAGCAGGATACGGACCACTCCACGGACCATATCGGCCCAGAAGTTGCCGAGTTCGCCGGTGCGGGAGCGCGCGAAGCCCCGTACGAGAGCCACTGCGACGGCCATGCCGACCGCCGCCGACACGAAGTTCTGCACCGCGAGGCCGCCGGTCTGGACGACGTGGCCCATGGCCTGCTCGCCGTAGTACGACTGCCAGTTCGTGTTCGCGACGAAGGAGGCGGCGGTGTTGAAGGCCTGGTCCGGGTCGATCGCGGAGAAGCCGAGCGAGCCGGGAAGGATGCCCTGGGCCCGTTGGAGGGCGTAGAGGAAGAGGACGCTCACGGCCGAGAAGGCGAGGATGCTGCGCAGGTAGGCGGGCCAGCGCATCTCGGCGCTGGGGTTGGCGCCGATGGCCTTGTAGATCCACTTCTCCGGCTTGTAGTGCTTTTCGGAGGAGTAGACGCGGGCCATGTAATCGCCCAGCGGGCGGTAGGCCAGCGCGAGCGCGGCGATCAGCGCGAGGAGCTGGAGCACACCAGCGAGAACGGGACTCATCGGTGGCTAGAACCTCTCCGGGTACACAAGGGCGAGGATGAGGTATCCGAGCAGGGAGACGGCCACGACGAGGCCGACGACGTTTTCGGCGTTCACAGTTTGGTCACCCCCCGGGCGATGAGAGCCACCAGCGCGAAGACCGCGACCGTGGTGACGACGAAGGCCAGATCGGCCACCGTGAGCTCCTGGATGAAGAGGGAAGAAAAGAATCGGCCAGACGGCCGATGACGAGATAACCGTGTCTTCAGCCCGGCGTTAAGACGCCTTGACGGTGTCCATACGCCCGTAAGGGAACTCTTAACGCCGCACTGACGCCAGGGGCCGGTCCGGCAGCGGATCGAGAAGGAAGCGGCCGTAGTAATGGCCTCCGCCGACGACCCGCAGTTCCGTCTCTCCGTCCGGCCAGTCAGCAAGCCTGCCCCCGCCGGAGGGGGAGTCACGCACCCCGGCGCGGTCTTGACACATCCCATACGACTTTCCGGTCCCGGCATCAGGAGTGCGTGAAGAGTGGGGCGGCGGTCGTATGGACCGCGCCAAGAACACTGGTCATCCGGCCGAGCCGTCCGGACGCTGTCCTCACTTTGTCCAACTGAGGAACGAGCGACGATATCCATACACATAAGAAAGCCGGCCACGGCAGGACAGGCTTCGGGCACGGAGGAGCCTCCTGATACCGGCGTGCGGACGCAGGCGGCAGTGGACCGGCACCGGCTCACCGCCCTCCAAGGCCTGGCCGCCCTGTCGCTCGACGCGATGGCGTCTGTCGCGTACGGACCCGAGTCGATCGTGCTGGTCCTGGCGGCGGCCGGTGGGTACGGCCTTGGTTTCACGCTGCCTGTCACCCTGGCGATCGCCGCGCTCCTGGCCGTACTCGTGGCCTCGTACCGGCAGGTCATCGCGGCCTTCCCGGACGGAGGCGGCTCATACGCCGTCGCCAAGAAGCACCTCGGCCGGCGTACGAGCCTGGTGGCCGCGGCCTCGCTGATCCTCGACTACGTGCTGAACGTGGCCGTCTCGGTAACCGCCGGCGTCGCCGCCCTGACCTCGGCCTTCCCGGAGCTGTACGGGGAGCGGGAGTGGATCTGCCTCGGCGTCCTCGCCCTGGTCACGGTGGTGAACCTGCGCGGGGTCGTGGACTCCGCCAAGGCCTTCCTCGTCCCCACCGCCGTGTTCGTGGGGTCGATCCTGGCGATGGTCGTCGTAGGCCTGTTCCGTGACGGGCCGGTCAGCACTGCCTCGGCCGCCGGGCACGCCTCCGCGCTTGGGGAAGGTGCCACTACGGTCGGCGCGTTGTTGCTGCTGAAAGCCTTCGCGGCCGGCTGCTCGGCGCTGACCGGTGTCGAGGCGGTCGCCAATGCCGTGCCGTCCTTCCGCGCCCCGGCCGCCCGGCGCGCCCAGCGCACCGAAGTGGCGCTCGGCGCCCTGCTCGGCGTGATGCTGATCGGCCTGTCGGTCCTGATCGGCCGCTTCCACCTCCAGCCCGTAGAAGGCGTCACCGTCCTCGCTCAGCTCGCGGACGCGTCCTTCGGTCACAACGCGGCCTTCTACGTCGTCCAGTTCGCCACCATGGTGCTGCTCGCGCTCGCCGCGAACACCTCCTTCGGCGGTCTGCCCGTGCTGATGAGCCTGCTGGCCCGCGACAACCACCTGCCGCACCTCTTCGCCCTCAAGGCGGACCGGCAGGTGCACCGCCACGGCGTGGTGTGGCTGGCGCTCGTGTCCGCCGTCCTGCTGGTGTTCTCCGGCGGTGATACGAACACCCTCGTCCCGCTCTTCGCGATCGGCGTGTTCATCGGCTTCACCATCTGCCAGGTCGGCATGGTCCGGCACTGGTACGGCGAGCGTCCCAAGGGCTGGCGGGCCAAGGCGGCCCTCAACGGCTCGGGCGCGCTGCTCACCGGAGTGTCGGCGGTCGTGGTCACCGCCACCAAGTTCTCCGAGGGCGCCTGGCTGATCGTCATCGCCCTGCCGCTGATCGTCCTCGCGTTCGAGAAGATCCACCGCACCTACGCCCAGATCGGTGAACGCCTGGAGCTCGGCCGTATCCCGCAGGCGCCCCGACGCGCCCGCTCCCTGGTCGTCGTACCCGTTTCCGGGCTGTCCCGGCTGACCTGCCAGGCACTGACCGCCGCACCCTCGCTCGGCGACGAGGTCCTGGCGGTGACGGTGACCCACCCGGCCCCCGAGGACCGGCAGACAGCCGAAGCCCTGCGCAGGGACTGGGAGTTGTGGAAGCCCGGCGTCGAGCTGATCGAGCTCGCCTCGGACACCCGGTCACTCGGCCGTCCGGTGTCGGCGTACGTCCGCGAGCTGACGCGGACACACCCCGACATCCAGGTGACCGTCCTCATCCCGGAGACCGAACCCGCCCGCCTGTGGCAGCGGATGCTGCAGAACCAGCGCGGTTCCGTCGTCGCCCACGCGGTACGCCGCGACACCGACGCCGTCATCTGCCGACTGCGCTTCCGCATCACGGCCGACGCACGTTGACACACCTCTGACGGCGGCTTGACGCATCTCGTGCGCCGCCGTCAAGGAGGCGCCAATTCCCCCGCCCGCATGGGGGCCTCCTTGGAAACTGCCGGTAGCTTCCTGCCTGTTGCGCCGCCGGGGATCTCGATTACTCACATGACGGCCGAGGGGGTCCATGGAGACAGTCCCCGGCGGCGACACCCCTCACCCTCACCTCACCCGCGCCCAGCCTTTGCCGGCCTTGCCCGGCAGGGGGTGCTCAGCCGAACTCACCAGAAGGTCGCTTCATGCCTCCCGCCGCCGCGCAGCACGTTCCTCCGGGTCTCGGGACCCCTCCGCGGACTCCGGTCAACCGCCCGTCCCGGAAACGTTCCGGGCAGGTGAGCA
This sequence comes from Streptomyces sp. NPDC054840, assembly GCF_053611065.1. Classification (NCBI taxonomy): domain Bacteria; kingdom Bacillati; phylum Actinomycetota; class Actinomycetes; order Kitasatosporales; family Streptomycetaceae; genus Streptomyces; species Streptomyces sp. NPDC054840. The sequence continues at coordinate 4,198 of NZ_JBSGZP010000139.1, read as the reverse complement.
TGCTGGAACCCGAGCTCCTCGCCACTTCGGCCCGGGAGGCCGTCGTCAAGTTCCACCCGCGTGAACTGGTAAAGAAGCCGGTGCTGTTCGTCGTCGCGGTCGGATCGATCCTGACGACTCTCTCGGCGCTCGTCCACCCGTCCGTCTTCACATGGGTGATCAGCGTCTGGCTGTGGCTGACGGTCCTGTTCGCCAACCTCGCCGAGGCCGTCGCCGAAGGCCGCGGCCGCGCTCAGGCCGAGTCGCTGCGGAAGGCGCGTACGGACACGGTCGCTCTGCGGCTGAACCACTGGACGTACGGGGCCAACCTGCGCCGCGCGGAAACCGAGGCGGTGACCCCGGCCGAGCTCCAGCCCTTCGACTTCGTGCTCGTCGAGGTGGGGGAGCTGGTCCCGGCCGACGGGGACGTGGTCGACGGCGCCGCCATGGTGGACGAGTCCGCCGTCACCGGCGAATCGGCCCCGGTCCTGCGGGAGTCGGGCGGCGACCGCTCCGGAGTCACCGGCGGTACGCGGGTCCTGTCGGACTCGATCGTCGTACGGGTCACGTCGCGCTCCGGGAACAGCTTCATCGACCGGATGATCGCCCTGGTCGAGGGCGCGACCCGGCAGAAGACCCCGAACGAGATCGCGCTGAACATCCTGCTGGCCGCCCTGACCGTGATCTTCATCCTGATCGTGGTCAGCATCCAGCCGATGGCCGCCTACGCGGGCGCGGCGCAGTCCACCACCGTCCTGGTGGCTCTTCTCGTCACCCTCATCCCCACCACGATCGGCGCCCTCCTCTCGGCGATCGGCATCGCCGGCATGGACCGCCTCGTCCAGCGCAACGTCATCGCGATGAGCGGCCGCGCCGTCGAGGCAGCCGGTGACGTGAACACGCTTCTCCTCGACAAGACCGGCACCATCACCCATGGCAACCGCGAGGCCGCCGCCTTCATCCCGCTGCCCGGCACGGACCACGTCAAGCTCGCGGACGCCGCCCAGCTGTCCTCCCTCGCCGACGAGACCCCCGAAGGCCGCTCCGTCGTAGCCCTGGCCCTCCGGTACGGGCTCCAGCCGACCGCCGCCGAGGACCTCAGCAACCCCCACTTCACCGAGTTCAGCGCCCGCACCCGGATGAGCGGCATCAACCTGAGCTGGGACAACGGCGCCGGCTGCGCCATCCGCAAGGGCGCGGTCACGCAGGTCTGCGACTGGGTGGTGGCACGCGGCGGGACCGTACCGTCCGAGGCCGCCGACTGGTCGGCATCCGTGTCCGAGTCAGGCGGCACCCCGCTGCTGGTGGCGGTCCACGACTGGGACGGGCCGCGGGTCCTCGGCATCGTCCACCTCAAGGACGTGGTCAAGGACGGCATCCGGGAGCGGTTCGCGGAGCTGCGCGCCATGGGGATCCGTACGGTTATGGTGACCGGCGACAACGAGCTGACGGCCCGCGCCATCGCTGCGGAGGCGGGTGTCGACGAGTACCTCGCCGAGGCCACTCCCGAGGACAAGCTCGCGCTCATCAAGCGGGAGCAGGCTGGCGGCAAGCTCGTCGCGATGACCGGCGATGGCACGAACGACGCCCCGGCGCTCGCGCAGGCCGACGTGGGCGTGGCGATGAACACCGGCACCTCGGCCGCCAAGGAGGCCGGGAACATGGTGGACCTGGACTCCAACCCCACCAAGCTCATCGACATCGTCGAGATCGGCAAGCAGCTCCTCATCACCCGCGGCGCCCTGACCACCTTTTCGATCACGAACGACGTGGCCAAGTACTTCGCGATCATCCCGGCCATGTTCACCGCGGCCTACCCGGGACTGGAGGCCCTCAACATCATGGGCCTGAGCAGCCCCACCTCCGCGATCACCTCGGCGATCATCTTCAACGCCCTGATCATCGTCGCCCTCATCCCCCTCGCCCTGCGCGGCGTCCGCTACAAGCCCGCCTCCGCACACGACCTGCTGCGCCGCAATCTCGGCGTCTACGGCCTCGGTGGCCTGATCCTGCCATTCGTCGGTATCAAGCTCATCGACCTGCTGGTGTCCACCATCCCGGGCCTCGGCTGAAGCGCGCACGGCCGGGTCGGCGACGTCCACAGGCAGGAGCTGTCCGCTGCCCGCGTTAAGAACGCGTCAGGATCAGACCCTGAGCGAGCATGAACGATCAGGCTGCGTACGCTGGCCCAGCCGTCGACGTCGATGGCTGATTCCATGCCGTACGACAGGAGCACCACGATGGCCACCCCTACCCGCACTCCGCGCCTGCGCGCGTGGATGCTGGAAGGTCTGACCGACCGCCCCAAGCAGCAGTCGCACGCCGACACCGCACACGAGGGGCGTCCGTGGTGGCGGGTCATGTGTCTGACCGGCCTCGACTACTTCTCCACCCTCGGCTACCAGCCCGGCATCGCGGCGCTCGCGGCCGGACTCCTGTCACCGATCGCCACGATCGTGCTCGTCCTGCTCACCCTCTTCGGCGCGCTGCCCGTCTATCGGCGGGTGGCCGAAGAGAGTCCGCACGGCGAGGGCTCCATCGCCATGCTGGAGCGGCTGCTGTCCTTCTGGAAGGGGAAGCTCTTCGTCCTCACCCTGCTCGGGTTCGCGGCGACCGACTTCCTCATCACCATCACCCTCTCTGCGGCCGACGCGAGTGCGCACCTGGTGGAGAACCCGCACCTGACCAGCACCCTGCGCGGCCACGAGGTGCTGATCACCCTGATCATGGTCGCCCTGCTCGGGGCGGTCTTCCTCAAGGGCTTCAGTGAGGCGATCGGCGTCGCGGTGGTGCTGGTGGGCAGCTATCTGGCGCTCAACGTGGTCGTCATCGGGGTCGGCATGTGGGAGGTCATATCCGAGCCGCACGTGATCGCCGACTGGTCGGACGCGCTCACCGCCGAGCACGGCAACCCGTTCATGATGATCGCCATCGCGCTGATCGTCTTCCCCAAGCTCGCGCTCGGCATGTCCGGGTTCGAGACCGGTGTCGCGGTGATGCCGCACGTCGAGGGCGACAGCGACGACACCGACGACAAGCCCGCCGGCCGGATCCGCGGCACCAAGAAGCTGCTGACCACGGCCGCCGTGATCATGAGCGTCTTCCTGATCCTCTCCAGCTTCGTCACCACGCTGCTGATCCCGGCGGACCAGTTCAAGACGGGCGGCGAGGCCAATGGCCGGGCCCTGGCCTTCCTCGCCCACGAGTACCTGGGCTCCGCCTTCGGCACGGTCTACGACCTCTCCACGATCCTGATCCTGTGGTTCGCGGGAGCCTCGGCCATGGCCGGCCTGCTCAACCTGATGCCGCGCTACCTGCCGCGCTACGGCATGGCCCCGCACTGGGCCCGCGCCGTGCGGCCGATGATCATCGTCTTCACCCTGATCGCGTTCCTCGTCACCTGGCTCTTCAACGCCGACGTCGACGCCCAGGGCGGCGCGTACGCCACCGGTGTCCTCGTCCTGATGAGCTCGGCCGCCGTCGCCGTGACCATCGCCGCCCGCCGGGCGGGGGAGCGCGGCTGGAGCATCGCCTTCGGCGTCATCTCCGCCGTCCTGCTCTACACGACCGCAGTCAACGTCGTGGAGCGCCCAGATGGCGTGAAGATCGGCGCCTGTTTCATCGGCGGCATCATGGCCCTCTCCTTTCTGTCCCGACTCGCCCGTGTCTTCGAACTCCGTGTCACGGACATCGAGCTGGACGACATGGCGCAGCGGTTCATCCGCGACACCGCCAACCGCACGATCCGCTTCATCGCCAACGAGCCGGGCAGCCGGGACCTGGACGAGTACCGGCAGAAGAAGCTTCAGATCCGCGCGGACAATGACATCCCGTCCGAGGACGACGTCATGTTCGTCGAAGTCACCGTTCTGGATGCGTCCGAGTTCGAATCCGGCATGCGGGTGCGCGGCGAAGTGCTCCACGGCCGCTACCGCGTCCTGACCCTGGAGAGCTCCAGCATCCCCAACGCGCTGGCCGCCCTGCTCCTGTACGTCCGCGACGAGACCGGCCAGCGCCCCCACATCTACTTCGAGTGGACCGAGGGCAACCCGATGGCCAACTTCCTCCGCTTCTTCCTCTTCGGCCAGGGCGAAGTCGCCCCCGTCACCCGCGAGGTCATCCGCGAGGCCGAACCGGACCGGGCCCGCCGCCCCCACGTCCACGCCGGCTGACGTCCGGCGATCCGGCGTCAAGAAGCCGACAGGAATCGGGCCGGGCC
>NZ_JBSGZP010000138.1:0-13196 GCF_053611065.1 Streptomyces sp. NPDC054840 | reverse complement strand
GCCTGGGCCTGCATGAGCAGCGCCGATCGGGTCAGGCCGCCGTCCACGCGCAGGGTGGCGAGCGGGGCGCCCAGGTCGGCGGCGACCGCATCGGCGAGTTCCGCCACCTGGGCGGCGATGCCGTCGCACAGGGCGCGCACCAGGTGCCCGGCGGTGGTGTCGAGCCCCAGACCGGTGACCGAGCCGCGCAGGTCGCCCCGCCACCACGGGGCGGCGAGCCCGGCGAGCGCCGGGACGAAGGTGACTCCGCCGGCGTCCGGGACGCTCCCACCCACGGTGTCGATGTCGGCGGCGTCGGAGATCACCCCGAGATCGGTGAGCCAGCGCACGGCGGAGGCAGCCGTGTACACCTGCCCGTCCAGGCAGTAGCTGGTCCGGCCGGCGAGCCGCCAGGCCACGCAGCCGACCAGTCCGGAGGTGCTGCGCAGGGGGCGCGGGCCGGTCTGCGCGAGCAGGAAGGCGCCGGTACCGTAGGTGCACTTGGCGGTGCCGGGCTCGGTGACGCTCTGGGCGAGCAGCGCGGCCTGCTGGTCCACGAGCAGTCCCGTCACCGGCAGTTCGGGACCGAACGCGGTGGTCGTGCCGACCCGGGTGTCGGCGTCGACGACCTCCGGCAGCAGCTCCCCCGTGAGGCCGAAGGCGTCAAGCGCCGCGTCCGACCAGCAGGTGGTGTCGAGGTCGAGCAGCTGGGTGCGGCCGGCGGTCGCCGCATCGGTGACGAACGCACCGGTGAGGCGGTGCACGAGCCAGACGTCGCTGGTCGTCACGACGCCGCGCCGGGTGAGGTGGCGGCGTATCCAGGCCATCTTGGGGGCGGCGAAGTACGGGTCGAGCGGCAGACCGGTCGTCTCCCGCAAGGACGGGGCGTGCGGGGCCAGATCGGCGCAGAGCTGTTCGGCGCGCCGGTCCTGCCAGACGATCGCGTCGGTCAGCGGTTCGCCGGTCGCCGGGTCCCAGGCCAGTACGGTCTCTCCCTGGTTGGCGAGGCCCACCGCGACCACGGGCTCGCCGGCCGCCGCCAGCGCGGCGCGTCCGGCGTCGACGACCGAGTCCAGCAGCTCGCCGGGGGTGACCTCGACGCGGCCGCCCGGCAGGTAGCGGGGCCGTACGGGGGCGGATCCCGAGCCTATGACGCCGCGTACCGGACAGACGACCAGCGCCTTGGTCCCCGAGGTGCCTTGATCGACAGCGAGCACCGGGCCCGTCATCACCACTCCCTCCCTGGTGTCGCCTTGATCGAACGTCGGTCGGAAGCCTTCCCCAGCCGACCTCGCCCGTCAAGATCCGCCCGAGGCCCGCCGTCCGTCTTTGACGCATCTTCATATGCCGATCGTGGCCGGATACTTACGGTCGAACAAAGATCTGGATGCGTATGCTCCTGATCGCCATATAGTGATCGCCGATCAACGGGCAGCGACATCGACCGTGGGTCAACGGCGGGGGTTCGACGAACAGTTCTCGCACGGTTCACGCATCCCTGGCACCGGGCACGGTTGCAGCGCGGCAGCCGGCGGCCGGGATGGACCCACCTTCCATGCGATCCGAGGACTGATGATCACGATCACCGCAGTACGCGCCCACCCGGGCCGCCGCCCGTCGACCGGGACGAGGTGATGGCGGGCAGCGATTTCCGGCCCGTCTACCATCCGGCCGGGCACGACAACGAGCTGCGTTCCGCCGCCCAGGACGTGCGCACCGGCCGCTGGGTCGCCATGGCGCGCTTACTCGAACGCACCGACAACTGGGGGCTGTGGACCCAGCGCACCCAGGTCCTCGCCGCCGTCTCCGCCGGATCCGACGTGGTCCAGGCCTGGCGGACCGAGGAACCGCACAGCGTCGCCGCACTCGTGATGCACACGCGCGTCTGCGTCGAACGGGCCGTCCGCGCCCACCGCGCCGGACACCCCCGCACCGGCGAGCTGTGGCAGGAAGCGTGGTCGACCTGCCGGGAAGCCGCCCGCATCAGCCCCGCCGACCCCGTGCCCTGGGTCTGCCTGCTCGCCCTCGCCCTCCTCGACGAGCAGCGCCAGATGGCCGAGCACCGGATCGCGCCACCCGGCCCGATGCTGCCCCCCGGCCCCTGGGGCATCCTCGCGGAAGTCGACAAGCGCGACCCGCACAACCGCGAGGCCTACCACCGCATGCTCCAATTCGTGTACGCGGGCGCGCCCGGACCGCTCTCCGAGGCCGCCAACTTCGTCCACTGGGCGGCCGGTTCCGCACCGCCGGGATCCGCCGTGCACGTCCTGCCGCTCTACGTACGGGTCGAACGCTACCGCCGCGAACGCGGCCAGGAGCGGGCCCTGGACCTGCACTGGGTCGCCGAGGACGCCGTCCGCGACGCCCTCCACGCCATGGACACCTGGTTCCACCACGCCGATCTGCCGCACGCCTCCCCGCTCGATCTGAACCAGCTCGCCCATGCCCTGTGGGGAGCTCTCCAGTTCGACGAGGCGGCCCGGGTCTTCGACACGATCGGCCCGTACTGGACCACCCTGCCGTGGGCCCACCGGACCCGCGACCCGGCCGACCGCGCCCTGGCCGAGGAGGTGTTCCTGCACGCCAGGTCCCGCAGCCTGGCCGGCCGGAACTGACCCCCGCCGCACTTCACCACGGCGCCGACCGCTCGCTCCACCCCCAGCTGCACCCGCACCCCCAGGCTCCACCGTCCCCGTGCTCCACAGACCCCCGGAGGTACCGCCGTGTCCAGAACCGATTGGGCAGCCCGCCAGGACCGTAAGGCCCCACCCCAGCAGGACGAGGAACAACGCCTCAGGGAGCTCGGCTACCAGCCCGTCCTCGCCCGCCGGATGGGCGGCTTCGGGAACTTCGCCATCAGCTTCTCCGTCATATCCGTCCTCTCCGGATGCATGACGCTGTACGGCTTCGGCATGGGCTCCGGCGGCCCGGCCGTCATGCTGTGGGGCTGGGTCGGCGTAGGCCTCTTCGTCCTCTGCGTGGGTCTCGCCCTGGCCGAGGTGACCAGCGCCTACCCCACCTCCGGCGCGCTCTACTACATGGCCGACCGGCTCGGCGGCCGCCGCTGGGGCTGGTACACGGGCTGGCTGAACCTGCTCGGCCTGCTCGGCGCCATCGCCGGCATCGACTACGGGGCCGCGCTGTTCACCGGCGCCTTCCTCAACCTCCGCTTCGGGTTCGTGCCCACCCCCGGCTCGACGTTCCTGATCTTCCTGTGCATCCTGCTGCTGCACGCCGCGCTCAACCTCTTCGGGGTCCGCCTCGTCAGCGTGCTCAACTCCATCAGCGTCTGGTGGCACCTGGGTGGCGTGGCCGTGATCGTCGGCGCCCTGGCCTTCATCCCCGACAACCACCAGTCGGCCTCGTTCGTCTTCACCGAGTTCGTCAACGACAGCGGCTGGGCCAACCCGTTCTACGTGGCGGCGGTCGGCCTGCTGCTGGCCCAGTACACCTTCTCCGGCTACGACGCCTCCGCGCACCTCTCGGAGGAGACCAGGGACGCCTCCGTCTCCGCCGCCAAGGGCATCGTCCGGGCCATCTGGGTCTCCTGGATCGCCGGTTTCGCCCTGCTCGCAGGCCTCACCTTCGCCATCCAGGACTACGCGGCGGTCCAGAACAGCGCCACCGGCGTCCCGCCCGCCCAGATCTTCATCGACGCACTGGGCTCCGGTGGCGCCACCGCCCTGCTCCTCGTCGTCATCGTCGCGCAGCTCTTCTGCGGCAATGCCGAGGTCGCCGCCGCGAGCCGGATGGTCTTCGCGTTCAGCCGTGACAACGCGCTGCCCGGCTCGGCCTTGTGGCGCAAGGTCAGCGGCCGGACCCAGACGCCGGTGCCGGCCGTCTGGCTCGCCGTCGTCGTCGCGGGCGTACTGGCCCTCCCCTCGCTGTACTCGGCCACCGCCTACGGAGCCGTGACCGCCATCAACGTCATCGGCATCACCCCGGCCTACGCCATCCCGATCTACCTGCGCCTGCGCGCCGGCAACCGCTTCCAGCCCGGGCCCTGGAACCTGGGCCGCTGGAGCAAGCCGATCGGCTGGATCGCCGTCGTCTGGGTGGCGCTCGTCACCGTTCTCTTCTGCCTGCCCCAGAAGTCCCCCGTCACCATCGACTCGATGAACTACGCCGTGATCGCCCTGGCGGTGGTCCTGGTCCTCGCCAGCGTCTGGTGGTACGTCGCACGCCGCTCGTACGGCACCCCGTCGGCCTACGGCAACGCCCGCGAGCAGGCGGAGATCGCCGAAGACATCGTCTGATCCGGCGCGACCGCCCCGGCCGGCCGCGCTCGCATCCGGTCCACGGGTGGCCGGTGAGCGGCGCAGGGCCGGTCAGCGGCGGCCGGCCGTTCGCCGCTGCGGGGGCGCGATGCGTACCCGCTTCTCGGCGGGCCCGCCCTCGATGTCGTCGAGCTGCGCGACGACCGTACTGCGCAGATCGTCGTAGTCATCGAAGCGGAAGTCGTGGAACAGCGTGTAGCCGGTCCACATCAGGTTGGCACACACCCGGGCCGGCACCCGGCCGGTCCGGGCGCCCATGCCGACCAGCGCCACCGACCGGATGCTGCCCGGCGCTTCGGCGTTCTGCCGGTGGATCGCCTGGAACGCGGCCGCGCACGCCAGGGCGACGTTCAAGGTCTCGCGCACGTTCTGCGAGGACTGCTCCATCGTCGGCGTCGATATCAGGAACTTCGGTGCGACCGCCCCCGAAGCGACGCACACCGCGCTCCCCACCGGGAGACTGCCCGCGAACTGCGCCCGGATGGCCCGTTGCACGCGCAGCTGGATGCCCGCACCCAGGTGCCGCTTGATGACCGCGTCGACCCCACCGTCCATCCGCCCCCGCGAGTTCGTCGGAGTGACCCACGCGTCGACCGCCTCGTCGAGGATCGAACCCTGGCGGATCTCGATCCCGGGAGTGTCCGCGAACGCCGCCCGCCACGCCTGGACCACCTCCGCGTTGGTGTCGGTCAGTACCACCCGGAGCGGCGACGGCACACGGTCCACACTCATGATCTACTCCGATCGGAAAGGGTTCCTGCACTGCTCAAGAACGCTACCGGGAGCCACTGACAACGCCCCTGACAAGCCTGGACCGTGACGTGACGTCACGATTGCGCCCCTCCCGGGCCGGTGTTAGCCTGCCGCCAGATTTCCGTCGGCCACGCCTCGAAGACCGAGGCCGCGGACGAGCGCCGATCGCCCCGCCTGCGCGTGCTCCCGGTACGCACGCGGGCCGTTCAGGCCGCTTCCGCCGGCTCGGCACGGTCATCTGACACCTGACACCTGAGATCCCGAGACCCGCACGGGCGACTCGCCCGTGCCCTCATCGTGCCCGTCGGCACGGTCCGACCCCCGGAGCGCCTCCCATGAGCGATGCAGCATCCCCTGCCCAGCCCCACGCGGACGACCCGCTGGGCCTCGCCGAACTGTTCAAGGGCGGCGGCGAGCCGTGGCTTCCGCTGCTGAAGCCCGTCATCGAAGCGCAGCCGGACGCGGCGGCGTTCATCGGTGCGGGCCGGAGCCCGGAGACCGTCCCCGTACGCGAACTGACCTTCCAGGCGCTCAAGCCCAACCCGCCGCACCGATGGAAGGTGGTCGTCTTCGGTCAGAACCCGTACCCGCGGCCGGAGAGCGCCACCGGCATAGCCATGTTCGACAACACCTTCCACGACTGGGCGGACAGCCAGTTCGGCAGGGTCGTCAGCATCCGCTGCATCATCAAGGCCGCGGCGATGTGGAAGTACGGGATTCCCAAGAAGACTCCCATCGCCGACGTCCGTGCCCTGCTGAAGGAACGGGACACCGTCCAGCCCCCGGAATGGTTCCAGGCGATGCTCACCCAGGGTGTGCTGCTGTTGAACGCGGCACTCACCGCCGGCAGCGACGGAACGACGGGCATCGACCGGCACACCGCCTTCTGGCGTCCGGTCGCGGAGCGGATCGTCGAGGAGATCCTGAGGGCGAAGCAGAACGCCGACGAGGAGGACCGCGGCGTCGTGTTCGCCTGGTGGGGGGCCCACGCCCGCTCCCTGAAGAAGGTCGTCCTGCGGCTGCAGGAGAAGTACCCCGAGGTCGAGGTACGGCACATCGACCACCCCAACCCCGCCGCTCAGGGGGACATCTTCTGCGACGGCGACCACTTCGCCATGGTGAACGACGCCCTCGCGTCGCTCGGTGCCGATGAGATCGACTGGCTGCCGAGCAAGGGGTGGAACGCGGCGGGGCCGGCTACCGGCGGCACGGGCGACGATGTCGCCGGCCGCATGGGCGCCTTCATCGCGTCCACCATGGAACTGCACCAGCTGTACCTCGACCGTCTCGCGAGCGTCAAGGACGAGGGGCTCGTCCTGCCCGCCATCAGCGGTGTGTTCGACACCCCGCTGATGGACTTCCAGAACGCCGTCACCCCGGTCGTCGAGGCGCTGTCCGGCCTGGACCGGCACGTCAAGCTGTCCCACGAGTTCGGCATGGGGCGGGCGGACGGAGCGGCGGGCGGCCTGTCCGCCGACGCGATCGCCGCGCTGCACCTGTACACCTGCGAGTCCGCGTTCTACCGGGAGATCAACGCGGTTCTGCGCTCCCCGGACCGGTCCCGGCTCGTTCCGTACCTCCCGTACCTGCGGCTGCTGTTCGCCGCGGTGGCGGAACTGCCCACCCGGAAGGAGCCGTTGTGGCGCGGGGTCGCGCTGGACCTGCGCGCGCAGTACCCGCTCGGCGGGACCGTGACCTGGTGGGGGGTGTCCTCGTGCACGTCGGAGGTCGGCGTGGCACGAGCGTTCCTCGGTGGACGCGGAAAGCGCACGCTGTTCGAGGTGACCCCGGTCCGGGCGGTCGGCATCCGCAGCTTCTCCGCGTTCACCGGCGAGGAGGAGTTCATCCTCGCACCGGGTACGCAGCTCGAGGTGACGGACGTGAGGAGCGAGCGCGGCGGCCTGTGCACGGTACGGCTGACCGAGCTGGAGGAGCAGACCCTGGTGTCCTGAGCGGGCGGCCGCCGTGCCGGGGCCGGGCCTGCCGAGGTGACGCGGGCGCTGTCGCGGGACGGCGCGGTCGCCTTCGCCGCCGTCACCACGTGCCGGACGTCGGTCCTCGTCATGGTCCGGTGCCGCGGCACCGGAGCCCGGTACCCGTACGTGCTGACGACACGCCCCGCCTGGTTCGGCGAGCTCGTTCGGAAGGCCTTCCGCCCGTAGGAGGCGTCTCGCCGATCCGACCGGCCTACCGCCGGTCGGCGTACCTGTCGCTGCGCGCGGCCGGATGCATTTCTACGGTGGATGAATGAGCATCAGATCCTCCGGGCGCAGAACCGGCACGGGCGCGGCAGCTCTCGCCATCGGCGCGTCGGTCCTCCTCGCACCGACGGCCGCGGGCGCCACCCGAGCGGAGCCACTGCCGCCGAGACCCGCCTCGTCCGTGGACGCATCGCTGTTGCACCGGTCCGGGACCCATGTCCGGGCGCGGCAGGGGGCGCCCGCGCTGCCGGACGACGTGTCCGCCCTGTCGTGGCTGGTGGCGGACGTCGGTACGGGCGCGGTGCTCGCGGCCCACGACGCACACCGCCGGCTGCCACCGGCCAGTACCCTCAAGACCCTCTTCGCCCTCACCGCCCTGCCCCACCTGCCCGGATCGGGCCGGCACACGGTCACCGCGGCCGAGCTGGACGAGGTACCGGAGGGGAGCAGCACGGTCGGTCTTTCGGCGGATCACACCTACCGGGTGGCTGATCTGTGGCGGGGGGTGTTCCTCAGCTCGGGCAACGACGCCGTGCGCGTCCTGGCCGAGATGAACGGCGGCTGGGACGTCACGTCGGCGCAGATGCAGGCCAAGGCGCGCGCCCTGGGCGCGCGGGACACCACCGTCGTCTCCCCGGACGGCTTCGACGCGGACGGCCAGGCCTCCTCCGCCTACGATCTTGCCGTCTTCGGCCGTACGGGCCTCGCGGACCCCGCCTTCGCCGAGTACGCGGCGACCGCCGACGCCCGATTCCCCGGCGGTACCCACACCGACGGCAGTCCCACCTGGACGTACGGGATCGAGAACACCAACCGGCTGGTGACCGGTCAGGACGGGATGGGCCGGTACCCGGGGATCATCGGTGTCAAGAACGGCTACACCTCCCGGGCGGGTTTCACGCTGATCGCGGCCGCCCGTCGGGACGGCCGGACCCTGCTGGCGACGGTGATGAACCCCCAGTGGGGCGGCGCGAACGCCGTGTACGAGGAGGCGCGGTCCCTGCTGGACTGGGGGTTCGCCGCGGCGGGACATGTGGACCCGGTCGGATCGCTGATCCCCCCGGCGACGCCGCCCGCGGCACCGCCCGCCGTCATCGCCGCCGGCGCCGTCGCGCCGGACCGGCTCCGCGTGGGTGCCCCGATGGTCTACGGCTTGTCGGCCGCGTTCCTCGCGGCGGTGGCGGCCCTGGCCGGGGCGGCGGTCCTGCGAAGCCGCCGAAGCCTGCCGTGACCCCGGGTGGCGCGGCGGGTGCGGCCGGCGGTGTCCGGTGCCAGGCTGAGGACCGTACCGGACCCGTGAAAGGCCATCCCATGATCACCACTGACTTCGTACCCGGCTCCCCCTGTTGGCTCGACCTCGGCGTGCCCGACGTCCGTGCGGCCGCGGCCTTCTACGGCGCCGTGCTCGGGTGGGAGTACGAGTCCATGGGCGAGGGGGAGGACATGGAGGGCGGGATGTTCCGGAAGGACGGGAAGATCGTCGCCGGGCTCGGCAAGCTCACCGAGGAGGGCGCGCGCCCGGCCTGGATGATCTACCACAGTGTCACCGACGCGGACGCCACCACCCAGGCGGTGGAACGCCTGGGCGGCACGGTCCGGGTGGCTCCGAGGGACCTCGACGAGTGGGGCCGGATGGCGCAGTACAGCGACCCCCTGGGCGGACAGTTCGCCGTCTGGCAGCCGGGACAGAACAAGGGCGTCGAGCTGGTGGACGAGCCGGGCTCACTGTGCTGGACCGAGCTGTACACGACGGACGCCGCCGCCGCGAAGGAGTTCTACGGCGGAGTGTTCGGCTGGCGGTTCGGCGACATGGCGCTGCCCGGCGGCGGGGGCACGTACGCCCTCATCACTCCCGGCGGACTTCCCGAGGAGCGGATGCACGGCGGCCTCATGGAGCTCCCCGCGGAGCACCTCGCCCTCGCGCAGGGGCGGCCGTACTGGCACCCGGTCTTCGCCGTCGCCGACTGCGACGCCGCGGTCGCCGAGGTGACCGAGAACGGCGGGAGTGTGCAGATGGGGCCGCAGGACGCGGAAGGCGTCGGCCGGCTCGCCGTCTGCCTCGACCCGTCGAACGCCGACTTCGTGGTCCTCACGCCGGTCCGCAGCTGAGCCGGGGCGGCACCGGTTGCGCTGCGCGAGCGGGGATCTCCGGCCGCGGCTGCCGCCGGAGCTTTCCGGGAGCGGTGGACCGGAGTGGCGGCCATGGGTGGGGGCGAGGCAGTCTGTAGTCATGAGAGCGCCCTTGCGCTCGCCTCCTGGACCGCGAGCCGACGGCCACCACCAGGTCCTTTTCGTCTTGGCGGAGTGCGTGCCCTTCGCGATCGCCCTGCTGGTGCTCCTCGTCGAGTTCACGCCCCTGCACGTCCTGTACACCGGCCCCCTGTTGGTCGCGACACCCGCTCTGGCGGGCGTGACGATGGGCCCCAGGGGCACGCTCGCGGCGGCGGGCGTGGCCGTCGGTGTCAGCGTGGCCACCGCCAGCTACAACGGCGCCTGGGGGAGCCAGCAGGTCTACACGAACTTCCTCGCCCTCTTCCTGGTCACGGCGGCGAGCTTCATGACGAGCCGCTCCGCGCGTACGCGCCAGGAGAGCGAGCTGGACCACGTCCAGCGGATCGCCACCGCCGCCCAGGACGTCCTGCTGCGGCCGGTGCCGGCCCGGCTGGGTGCCGTACAGGCGGCCAGCATGTACCTCGCGGCCGAGTCGGGCGCCCAGATCGGCGGCGATCTGTACGACGTGGTGCAGACGCGGTACGGGGTCCGGATGATCGTCGGCGATGTCCGGGGCAAGGGCCTGCCCGCGGTACGGGCCGCGGCGGTCGTGCTGGGCGCGTTCCGGGAGTCCGTGCACTACGAGGACGACCTGGTGGAGGTCGTCAACCACTGCGGAGCGGCCCTGCGGCGGGATGCGGTCGTCGCGGGTGCGGCCGAAGGCGAGGACGCCCTCTTGGAGGGGTTCGTCACGGCGCTGGTGGCCCAGGTCCCGGACGGCGCTCACGTCGAGGTGGTCAACCGGGGCCATCCGCCGCCGCTGCTGCTGAGCCATGGCACGGTCCGGCCCCTGATGCCCACCGCCCCCCTGCCGCCGCTCGGGCTCGAAGAGTTCATCAGCGGTCCTCCCGGGCGGGCGGACCGTTATCCGTTCGCACCGGGGGACCGGCTGCTCCTGTACACCGACGGTGTCATCGAGGCCCGCGACCAGCACGACGCCTTCTTCGATCTGGCCAAGGCCATGGGGACCATGTGCAACCACACCCGGGAGGCGTTCCTGGACGACCTGCATCAGGCTTTGCTCCGCCACACGCAGAACCGCCTGGCGGATGACACGGCGATCCTCGTCGTCGACCGGTGCGAGGACGAGGAGCCGCCGTCGGCCGGAGGTCCGGCCTAGTGCGTGGACTCGCCCGGACGGTCGGGAGCGCGACAGCATGGAGAGGGGCCGGTCGGCGAGAAGCCCTCGGGAGGAGGTGATACGTACAGTGGCCAGACATCGCTTCTCGTTCTGCGGGGCTGAGCTCGCCGCTGTCTACGTGGTCGCCGACGACGGCAGGGAACTCCATCTGGCCGAGCTCACCGGTAACCGCCGCGTCCTCTACGGACTGCCGGCGATCCTCGCCGTGGCCGGCCATTCGCCCGCCGCCAACGCCTTCCGCTCCGGCCGACCGCTGTGGCTGGCGCCCACGGAACTCGCCACGTTCATCGAGGAGGACCCCCACCACTTCCCCACCCGGGTGCGGGGCGGTGACCCCGATTCGGCGGCCAGGATCTCGCTGGGCGCGCTGCCGCTGGGATACGAGGACCAGGAGCTCGGCTGCCTGGTCGTCGCCGGGCGGGCCGGGGACGGCTTCAGCGCCGACGACCGCAGCCTTCTGGAGCTCTACGCCGACCAGGTGGCCACGGGGCTCGAATCGGCCGCCGCCCGCTTCGCCGGCCGCAAGGCCCCGCAGGCTCATCTGGGCCAGTCGCTGGTGCCCGACCAGGGCGGCGCGTTCATCCTGGAGCTGCGCACCGGCCGCATGGAGGCCCACGCGCACGTGCTGGAGCTGCTCGGCCTGCCTCCCGAGCAGTTCGACGAGCAGGTGGAGACCCTGCTCGCCTGCGCCGTCCCCGACGACATGCCCGCGCTGATGGCGATCGTGGAGCCGAACCGGCTGGCCTCCGGCGGACAGCAGCTGGCGTTCCGGATCCGCCGGCCGAACGGCGAGTTGCGCTGGCTGGGGCTGCGTTGCCGGGTGGAAGTGGACGCCGACGGCACCCCGCAGCGGGTCCTTGGCGTGGTGGCCGATGCCACGTACCTGCGCCCCAGCGCCGACGAGGTCTCCGTCGTGCAGCGGCTGTCGGCGACCCTGGCGGGAGCGGCGACCATCCGGGACGTCAGCCGGCTGGTGGTGGCCGCCCTGCGCGAGCCGCTCGGCGCCTCCCGGGTCGCCGTCGGCGAACTGGAGCCGGAGCGGCTCATCGTGACCGCCCTCGATCCTCCGGAGGCCGATGCCTGGCCCGAGGTCTGGCGCTCGGAGTGGCGGTCCGAGTGGCCCGACGTGGCGCTCAGCGACCTGCCCACCCTGCAGAGCGCCCTGCGCGGGGGGCATCTGAGCCTGTGGCCGCCGGAAGCGGATCTGGAGCCCGGGCTGCTGGGTGTCGGGCCCGGTGGTCTCGCGGTGCTGCCGCTGCCCGCCGACGGCCGGATGGTGGGGGTGTGCCTGGTGGGGTGGGACGCGGAGCACCGGTTCGGACCTGAGGAGCGGTCGCTGCTCACCGCGACCGCGGGGCTGGTCGGGCAGGCGCTGGTGCGCGCCCACGCGCTGGACGCGCGCCACGAACTCGCCACCATGCTCCAGCGCAGTCTGCTGCCCCGTAAGCTCCCGGAGCTGCCGGGCGGGGTCGCCGTCGCCCGCTATCTGCCCGCGACCGCCGGACTCGAGGTCGGCGGCGACTGGTACGACGTCATTCCGCTCCGTGACGGTCATGTGGCCTTCGTCATCGGGGACGTGCAGGGGCACAGCGCGGGAGCCGCCACGATCATGGGCCAGATGCGTACGGCGGTCAGGGCCTACGCGGTGGAGGGCCACCCGCCCGATGTGGTGGTCGCGCGGGCCAACCGGCTGCTCGTCGGCATGGAGACCGATCTGTTCGCCACGTGCGGGTACGTGGACCTGGACATGGAGGAGGGCATCGCCAGGGTCGTCCGGGCCGGCCACCTGCCACCGATCCTGCGTCATCCCGACGGCTTCGCCGAGGAGATGATGGTCGAGGGCGGGCCTCCCCTGGGTGTGCTCGCGGAAGCGGAATTCCCCATGACCGAGGCCGGGCTGGTCCCGGGCACCCTGCTCGTTCTGCTGACGGACGGCATGGTCGAGTCCGCCAGGCTGCCTCTGGAGGAGGGCATGCGGCGGGTGTGCGATGTGCTCGCGGCGGCGGACCCGCTCGATGTCGGAGGGGTGGCCGACGAGTTGGTCGGCGGCGTGGGCCGTCGTGACGACGACGTGGCGTTGCTGTTGCTGCGCTACGACGGCCAGGGCGACCGGCCGAAGCGGAGCCACTGGACGGTGTGGCGGCTGCCCAACGCGGTCCTGCACGCGCGCCGCTTCACCGCGCGCACGCTGCGGTCCTGGGGAGTGGTGGAGCAGCTCGACGAGGCTCTGCTGGTCGTGTCGGAGCTGGTCACGAACGCCATCGCGCACACGCAGGGCGAGGTGGAGATGGATCTGACCCTGTCGGCGGACCGGCTGCGGATCGCCGTGAACGACGCGTCGCCGCGCAGCCCCGTCAAACCGATCTGGGTGAGCTGGGAGTCGACCGGCGGTCGCGGGCTCCTCATCGTCGAGGCCGTGACGACGGCCTGGGGCTCGGTACCGCTCAGTGGCGGCAAGCAGGTGTGGGCCGAGATCCCCTGGCGCCGCGACCCCTGACGCGGTCGCGCGGATGGCCTGGTCACGGGCCGGAAGCACCGCCGGTGCGGTGCGGAGCCGCCGATGCGGTGCGGAGC
>NZ_JBSGZP010000137.1:0-13202 GCF_053611065.1 Streptomyces sp. NPDC054840 | reverse complement strand
GCAGCACGCGTTCCGCGCAGGCGGCGAGCCTGCGGTGGTCGACGCCGCCGTGCAGACGCTCGTGGAGCACGCAGTTGAACTGCGGTGATTCCGGCGTTCGGGATCCGACGGACCAGACGTCTCGTTGGTACGACGTCAACGGGTGCGGTGATCCGGGGTGCGTGTTCAACTGTGTCAGTTTCCTTCGAGCCGTACCGGGATCTCCCGGTGGCCGTTGAAGATGAGGGAGGGCAGCGGGGCAAGACGGTCGGGACCGACGGCGAGTCCGAGGCCGGGGAACCGGGAGAAGAGCGCGGACAGCGCGATACGACCTTCCAGCCGGGCGAGTTCGGCTCCCAGGCAGTAGGTGGGGCCGTGGCTGAAGGCCAGGTGCTCGCGGACGGTGGGGCGGGTGATGTCGAAGAGGTCGGCCCCTTGGCCGTGAACTCCGGGATCGCGGCCGACTGCGGCGTAGTTGATGACGAGGGCGTCGCCCCGCTCGAACGTCAGCCCCGTCGGCTCGTCGTGGAGGTCCTCGGTGGGGAAGCGCATCATGAAGCTGGCCACCGGGGCCTGGTGGCGCAGCGTCTCCTCCACGACCCGGTCCCAGCCGACCCCGCCCGACACGGCCAGGTCCCGCTGTTCCGGATGGGTGAGCAGGTTGACCACGGCGTGGTCGAGCAGGTTCGCCGTGGTCCCGTAACCGGCGCCCAGCACCATCCAGATGTTGTCGCCCACCTCCCGCTCGTCGAGCAGGCCCTCGCGGTGCGCGTCGACCAGCGCGGTGGCGATGTCGTCGCCGGGCCGCTCGGACTTGAGCACGATCAGCTCCGCGAGGAGCCGCGCGGCCTCCGCCTCGGTGGCACTCGCCTGATCCGCGCTCAAGTCGGTTGTGAAGACTATGTCGTTGACGGCCTGGAAGCCGTCGTGCATGGATTCCGGAAGCCCGACCAGCGTGGTGACCGTCCGCCACGGCAACCGCGTGGCGAACCACTTCCGCAGGTCCACGACCCCGTCGGGAGCGAGGGCCGCCTCCCGCGCGAGGTCGTCGAGGAGTACGGCGGTGGTCTGCTCGATCCACGGCGCGAGCGCCCGCACGCGGCGGGCGCCGAACGCAGGCACCAGGGGGTGGCGCAGCCGTGTGTGGTCGGGCCCGTAAGCGGTCTGGACCGTGCGGATGTCGACCCAGATCCGCAGGGGCCAGTCGGCGGGGAGGTCGCCGTCGACGAAGGCGGGCCAGTGCTGGTGGGCGTCCTTGGAGACCCGGGGGTGGACCAGTAATCGCCGGACGAGTCCCGGGTCGGTCACCGACCAGGCCGGTACGCCGCCGGGCAGTTCGACCCGGGCGGCCGGCCCCGACGCGCGCAGCACCCCGGCTTCGCCGTGGATGTCCGCGGCGCTGCCGTCCAGGGGGTAGGGGCAGCGGTCGCGGGAGGGAGGGGAGGACATGGGTGACGACCTCGGCGGCGGTAGGGGTGCTCGGCGACGAACGGTGGTACTCGACGCCTCAGCGGCGAACGGCGGTCAGGAGCCCGTAGCGGAGCTCCGGGACCTCGAGGAAGAACCAGTGGCCCAGGTCGGCCGCCGTCGCCCATTCACGCGACGTCTCGCCGCTGGAGTTGTCCGCGGCGTTCCGCCAGCCGTTGATCATGCTGTCGTAGCAGCGCTGCACGTTTTTGGTGATGTCGGTGTGGTCCACCACCTCGAGACCGGCCTCGCGCAGCAGCTCCCCGTACATGTCGGTGGTCAGGGAGAACTTGAAGTACGCGTACGCGTCGGCCATGCGGGCCGCATCCGGCCCGGTGAGCTCGCCCGCGAGGCTGTGCTCGGCGATGACCAGCCGGGCGCCGGGGCGCAGGACCCGTGCGATGTGCCCGAGGGCCGCCTTCTTGTCCTTCATGTGCATAAGGGACTCAATGGCGTACGCGCCGTCGAAGGTCCCGTCCTCGAAGGGGTTCTCCATGGCGTCGGCCAGCCGGAACGTGGCCCGTCCGGGGAGGGCCGGGGAGAGGGGACGGCTGTTGGCCAGGTCCACCTGGTAGTCGCTGACGCTGATGCCGGTGATCTCCACGGCGTGGTGGGCGACGATGCGCGCCGCGGTGCTGCCGTGGCCGCAGCCCACGTCGAGCAGGTGCTGCCCCTCGGCCGGGGCGAGGCGTTCGGTGACGAGGTCCGTCAGCCGGTCGGTCGCCTCCCGCATGGAGCTGTCGTCCGCGTCGTCCTCCCAGTAGCCGACGTGGATGTTGCCGCCGAGGGCGTGGTCGTACACGTCCGTGTGACGGTCGTAGAAGGTCCCCACGTCGCCGGACGTATGACGGTTCTGCGTCAGCATGAGGGAGACCTTTCACGGTTGGTTGAGCCACGTGCCGTGGCTGGGGCCGGTCTGTGCGCCGGCTCCTAC
Organism: Streptomyces sp. NPDC054840; assembly: GCF_053611065.1. Taxonomy (NCBI): domain Bacteria; kingdom Bacillati; phylum Actinomycetota; class Actinomycetes; order Kitasatosporales; family Streptomycetaceae; genus Streptomyces; species Streptomyces sp. NPDC054840. The sequence goes on along the minus strand of NZ_JBSGZP010000137.1, from coordinate 10,822 downwards.
GGTGCAAAGAGCGGTGAGCGTGTCGATGGTGCCAAGCGAGCCGGTCGGAACGGGCGAACGAGCTGCGGTTTCACCGTTTCGGGGACACGGGTCTCACCTGTCCGGCGGAACGGACGCCGGCTGAGCGATGGGCGGAGCCGTGAGGGAACGCCGCCGGTCGGACGAGGCCGCGCCCCCGGCACACGCGCCCGCCGGGCACGCCCGTCGCCTCCAGAGGAGGTGCGAGGTCGTGCCCGGCGGAGTGGATGCGGTGAGCGTGGTCACGCTGTCGGCCCGTACGGGTCGACCGGATCCGCTCAGACGCGCCCGAAGAACAGGCTGCCCGGCGCCTCCGGGTCGTTCGACAGGAAGTGCTCGCGGACGGCGCGGATGAACTCGTGGCGCGAGATCGCGCCGTCACCGTCGGTGTCCAGCTTCGTGAACATGTCCATCGCGTCGGGGGCTTCGCTCTTCCACACGTCCCGCAGGAAGCGCTCGAACTCGCCCTTGCTGATCTCGTTGTCGCCGTCGACGTCGATGACGTCGAAGATCGCGTGGCCGCCGCCCTCGGTGACGTTGAGGCGGCTGGTGTCGACGACGGCGAGACGGTTGGCCGTGACGAACTGGTCCTTCGTCAGCCGGTCTCCGTCCACGCCCGCGTGGCGCAGCAGCTCCAGCCAGTAGATCTGACAGAAGCTCTGCAGCGCCCTGGCCCGGCGGTCGTTCTTGTCGAGCTTGTACGCCTGGATGTAGCGGTCGGCGAGCTTCTGGTAGTCCGACCAGTCCAGGTAGCCGTCGTGGTTGGCGTCCATGGTGTCGAAGGTGCGCTCGAGCTTGGTGGTGATGACGTCCTGTACTGCGGCGGTCACGTGTCCTCCGTGGGGACAAAGGGGGGATGTACACGAGCACCTTTGCGCGAGGTACATCCCGCACAAAAGTGCTCATCCCCGTCTTCCACTCCTTCGGCCCAGCCGGGCCACTCGTAGGAATGCGTTCGGCACGGGCCGCCGCACATACTGAAGTCCCGCCCACGGAAGCGGATGGCCGTGCGCGTTCGCCGGACGCCGTCGGCTCCGAGGGCCGAAAACGCCGCCCGCGTCACCGTTGCCACGACGGCTAGAGGGCGGCACGACCCGCCGCCCGGGCCGCGGGGCACGGCCCAGCCCGCCTCCCAGTTCTCAACCGGAGTGAACACGTGTCGAAATCGTCGGGTCCGATGTCACCTGCAGGCCGGGCCGTACTGATCACCGGGGCCTCCTCCGGCCTGGGGGAAGCCTGCGCACTCCACATGTCCCGGGTCGGCTTCCACGCCCTCGCCGGAGTCCGCCGCCCCGAGGACGGCGAACGGCTGCGTGCGGCTGCGGTCGGCCGGCTGACCCCGGTGATCGTCGACGTGACGGAGGAGAAGTCGGTCCGGGCGGCCGTGGACGAGGTGACCGGGCTGCTCGGCGGGGCCGGGCTGTGGGGACTGGTCAACAACGCGGGCATCGCGGTCACAGCTCCGCTGGAGTGCGTGCCCATGGAGCAGATGCGCCGGCAGCTCGACATCAACGTGATCGGCCAGGTGCAGATGGTCCAGGGCTTCCTGCCGCTGCTGCGTACCGGCTCCGGGCGGATCGTCAACGTGTCCTCGGGCCTCGGGAACGTCGCCCTTCCCTACCTCGGCGCCTACGCCGCCTCCCAGTTCGCCAAGGAGGCCCTCAGCGACGCGCTGCGCCGCGAGCTCGCTCCACAGCGCATCCCCGTCGTGGTGATCCAGCCGGGCGCTGTCCTGACCCCCCTCTGGTCCAAGATGTCCGACACGGGCCGCCGGGCTCTGGAGGGCGCCCCCGAGCCGGTCCGGGAGCTCTACCGCGACTCGTTCCTCGGCTTCATGGAGGCCAACGAGACCTCGGCCCGCAGCAGCCGCACGACCGTCGACGACGTCGCCCGGGTGATCTTCCGCGCGCTGGTCGCCGATCGGCCCAGGACCCGGTACACCGTCGGCCGCGACGCGGCCGGCAGCCGGGTTCTGTCCAGGCTGTTGCCCGACCGGGCCCTGGACCGGGTCTTCGGCGGCACGTCGGCCCTGAAGAACCTCAGGAACTGAACGCCCCCGACCGCCGCCGGCCCCGCCACACGAGAGGGCCCGGCGGCATTCTCCACCCCCTCTCGTGCGTACGCGATGCGTGAGCGGACGGTCCGGCGCCGCACGAGCGGAGCCGGTGCAGGAACACCTCGACTCGGCGTTGAACCGCTGAAGGTTCCTGTCGACGCACAACACCTCTGGGGGCCAACCGGTCTCGGAGTTGGCACCCAGAGTGCTCATGGGGCCAGGATCGGGTCGTCAGCTGCGTGATGAGGGCTCGTGCTTCGGGTGCGAGGCCGTCGAGGATCTCCTGGTAGTAGGGCGTGCCCGATCGAGTCGTGAGGTCGTGGACGGTAGTCCAGTTCTCGGCGATGAGCTGGAGGGCCTGCGCGCGCGGAGGATGGCCTCATGCCGGTGGGTGCGGTGCTCCTCAGCGCGCTGAGCCGCCTGGTCCCAGGTGTCGGCAGGTCACGGGGCCCGTATGTCAGGCGTCCTGTCGCTCCTGGTGCCCGGCCAGCTCCGCTCGTAGCCGCTCGGCCTCGGCCTCGGCCCGGCGCAGCCGGCGCTCCAAGACAGCGCGAGCCGGCGGCGGGTTCTCGGGCTTCGGCGCCTCATTGCGTGGAAGGAGCCAGCCCACGCGCTGATACGCAACAATCGCGCGAGCGTGGGGCCAGGTATGGCAAGACCGTTCCGGCATTGGACGCGGCCAGCCTGCCGCCAGCATCCGGCGGGTGTGTTCACGTTCGGCCTCGGGTTGCAGCATCGGGTCTGTCAGCCAACGCCGAGTGTACGCAGCGCGTCTCGGGCCAGTGCGTCGTTCTGCCGGAAGGACAGGCCATTGGCCCGCGGGCGGGTGAAGGTGGCGAAGTGGCGGATACTCGTGAACGGGCCCAGCGCGTAGCGCCGCGGATGTGGACGGCCCGAGGCGTCGACCACGCGGAAGTCGCCGGGCGAGACCCGTAGCAGGCCGGACCGGTGGGCGAAGCCGTCCCGGTCCGTGCGAACGCATTCGACGGCCTCGCCGCATTCGAGCAGCCCCCTCAGCAGTGCGTCCGGGCAGCGCCGCAGGTCGGATCTCGGCAGTCGCGCCTCGACGAACGACTTCGCGTCCACCGTATGCGCCGTGTTGGCACTGCCTGCCCGGAATACGCCACGGCTCTCGTCGGGGACCATCCACATCCCGGACCCCAGAAAGTTCAGGACGCCGGCTTCCGACAGGGCGACGAGTTGGCGTGCCCGAGGGCTGGGGGGACCACTGCAGACGTAGTCGAAGAACCCTTTCCACCAGCCGGCCACGTCGTTCGCCTCGGAACGCGCCGAGAGCCGCCCGGTACCGAGGATGGTGGCCAACTGTCCCGAGACCGACTTCAGCCCCCACACCGCGCCGAGGTCGGCGCTGTGCGCACCCTCACCGCGCCGTGCGACATCGGCGGCGATATGGCTGCGGACATGGGCCTGGAGGTCGGCGAACCTCTCGTACCAGACACCGTGGAGTGGTCTGTCGAGCTGACCGAGGTCGAGCCTGTCCACCGGGTCGGGAACACATGCCTTGACGTGGTCCTTCAACCGGCGTGAGTTCCAGACGGAGTCGGCGTAGCGCACCGAGAAATCCGCCCAGTCGACCGCCACCCGGTCCCGGTGGGCTGTGAACAGCTCGTGATAATAGGCCCAGCCGATCTCCTTGGCCATCAGCGGCCACAACTCGGTATGGAAGTCCATCTCCTGAGACGGCCGATACTCGAAGACCGACTCGTCGAAGAACCTGGGCAGCGCCGCAGGACCACTGGACGACTGGTAAGAGATCTTGGTCCGGTACGGCACGCCTCGTCTCGAACCCACGTACAGCTGTGGCTCCTCGCCGGAGGCCAGGTACCGCAGCCGGCCGTCGTCCCCCACGCGGTAGGCGCCGCCCCGGCCCTCGGTCAACATGACGGCGAGGTCCACGAACGCCAGCCCGAAGCCCCGCACGATGACCTTCTCCCGTGGTCGGAGCACGGACAGGTCCCCCTCGGCGGAATACGAGCGCGGAACGTACGCGAGACCGTGCCGGTCGGCGAACGCCGCGAGCTCGGCGGCCTCTTGGTCCTGTTCACCGTCGAGGTGGCCCAGAGCCAGGATGACGATGTCCGCCGGGAGACACTGCTCGCGGTCGGCGAGCCGCACCCGCTGCCTGCCGTCGGGCCCGCCGGTCAACCCGGTGGCTCGGGTCGCGTGAACCGATACGCTGACGTTGGTCGGCCGGTGCGCGACGATCTGGCTGAACACCCACGCGAGGTAGTCGCCTTGGAGCAGCCGGCTGGCGAAGATCCCCTCCTGGTCCGCGCCGCGCTCGCGTGACCTCCCCGCCCACTCGGCCAGCGACGGCCCGGGCCGGAGCGGTCCCTCGCACCGGACCGTCTCATCGGTGAACATCGTGATGTCCCTGGCCGGAACGTTGACCCACATGAGCGACGACTGTCCGGCACGCCACACTCGACCGGCTCCCGGCGGATACGGGTCCACGACGTGCACGTGCAGCTCTCGGGTGGGGAGCATCGCGGGGACGTTGGCGAGGATTCTCTCCAGCACACCGGTCGCCCGTGGTCCTGCCCCCACGATGACGATCTCGGCGGGGCCAGTCACCAGCGCCTACGCATTCTGCTCGATGCGCTGGAAGAGGCTCAGCAGGCCGCTGTCGACGCCCATGGCCGCGAGCTGGTCGTAGTCGTAGCAGTAACGCGGCTTCGCGAGGCGTGACTTGACGACGGCGACCTCCGCCCGGAGATCGTTGCGGCCTTCGCTCAGCAGCTCGGCAAAGATGCCGACCAGGTCGTCCACCTCCCGCTCGGTTCCTCCCCACCGGGTCATCTCGGCCATCGACATGCGGAAGACCGGGTGGCTGACGCCCGGAAGGTCCGGGAAAAGATTCACCAGCAGCCCCTGTCCGTAAAGGCGCCGGGAGAGGGCGGCCGCGTCGGTCCCCGGCGGGGGCAGGACCCACACCTGATGACAACGGGTGAAACCCTGTTCGGTCCTGATCACCGGGATCCCACGGTCGGAGAGTCCCCGCGCGAATCGCTGAGCGTTCTCCAGGACCCTCGACGCGTACTCCTTCCCGCCGCAGTCCCGCATCTCGATCAACGTGATGGCGAGGGAAACGGCCGCCGCGAGATGGTGCTGACTGACGAAGTGGTAAGCCACCGAACCGATGCGGTCGCGCAGTTCGGCATCGTTCGTCGCCAGGAACCCCTTGTGCGGACCGGGCAGCGTCTTATGGGTGGAACCGCCGAAGGCGTGCGCCCCCTGATCCAGCGGGCTGGGCAGCGCCCCGGCCAGTATGAGGCCGTTGGTGTGGCTGGAGTCGACGTACAGGACCGTCTGAGGTGACCGCCGGTCGATGAGTTCACGGATCGGCCGCGGGTCCGCCGGAAACAGCAGGCTCGACTGGTCGAGGTAGACAAGTGCCGGCCGCTCGGCGGTGAGCAGCCGACCGAGCCGCTCCACGTCGACGAAATGCGTGCCCCGCATGGGGATGGGCAGGGTCCTCGCGCCGAGGCGGTCCGCTATGGCCCCCGTGCTCGTGTGGCCGCCGCTCTCCACGGGTACGGTCAGCATCGTCTGCCCGCTGCGGCACAGGCTCGCGATGGCGATCGTCGCGCAATTCATGCCCGACATCGGGCGCACGTCGACGTACTCTGCCCGGGCCATCTGCCGCAGAACCGGCTCAAGAATCTCCATCTGTACGCGTCCGGCGTCGAGGCCACTGACGAAAGAGGTCCGGAAGTAGTCGAAGAAATAGCGTGCGTAGATGTCAGAGACGAAGGGGATCCGTGCGAGCGGCGAGAGGACGTTCTCACTCGGCGTGAAATTTATGGACCGGCGAGCCCTCGTGTCGTGGCTGCCGATGAGAGAAATCAGGTCGGTGATACCTGGGTTGTCCAATTGCATCATGTCCCCTAGCTATTGGATGCCCGAAGGAGCACCATCACGCTTCATGAAGGAAAAGCCTGAGGGCGTGGACGAGGCCGAGTTGATCTCGGCGGTGGCCGATGGGTGGACGATCGGCATCGGATCGGTGAAGTACCTCCCCGTGGGGGCCGGCAGCTACCACTGGGTCATGGTCGACGAGGCGGAACAGCCATGGTTCGTCACCGTCGACGACCTCGGTTCCGAGGGCGCCGGGGGCGACATCAGGGAAGGTGCCCGCATCCGACTGGAAAGCGCCTTCCGGACCGCACTCGTCCTTCGGCGGGACGCGGGTCTCCGCTTCGTTGTGGCCCCCCTCCCGACCCGGGCGGGAACGATGGCGCACCTCGTGACGCCGCGGCATGCGGTTTCCATACGCCCGATGGTGGACGGTGACGCGGGCCTCTACGGTGTGCACCGCGCGCAGGACCTGCCGGAGGTGGTCGCACTCCTCGCCGACCTCCACGCGGCCACTGCGGTCGCCGCGGCCGGGGCTCCTCGCACAGATCTGAGCCTGCCCGGCCGAAGCGGCCTCGAAGAGGCGTTGGATGCCCTCGACCGCCCTTGGCCGGGCGGCCCGCTCTCCGAACCGGCCCGCCGGCTGGTCCTCGCGCACGCCGGATATGTCCGTGAGCTGCTCGCCTACATGGACGCGCTCGTCCGCCATGTGCGGAGCACGGAGGCGGCGTGGGTCGTGACCCATGGGGAACCGCATCCGGGCAACCTGGTGCGCGGCCGCACAGGGCTGCGCCTCATTGACTGGGACACCGTGCAACTCGCTCCTGCGGAGCGGGATTTGTGGATGGTCGCGGCCGGCTCGACCGACGCCCTCCGGAGCTACACCCGCCGTACGGGCCGGGCCGTGTCTCCCGACGCGCTCGCCCTGTACGACGTTGCGTGGAAGCTCAGAAACATCGCCGCCTACGTCGCCGAGTTCCGCCGGCCGCACCGCGTCACCGGCGACACCCGCAGGTCGTGGCAGTTCCTCAGCCGATATCTCCGCGACCGCGGGGCGGCTCTTCCGTGAGAACGGCCGCGGGCCCGTCATGTTCGCGCCCCGCCCCGGGCCCGCCGGGCGGCCTTGTTGCGCTGGTGCGCGCTCAGGGCCTCGACATCCGCGAGCAGCGGAAGCAGTTCGGGCTCGCGCGTCATGGCGCGGAACACCACGCCGCTGGTGACGCCATGCCCCGGGCGCGAGAGGATGGAGATGGTATCCCCGGCGCCGACGTCACCCGGCACGATCACCCGCAAGTACGCACCGGGCAGAGCCTCCTGGACGAACTGTGTGACCCAGTCCTCGCTCCCGAGCCACTCGGCGAAGGTCCGACAAGGGAACCGGGTCGCGCAGACCTCCAGCACCGTCTCCGGGCCGACCTGCCAACGCTCCCCGATCAGCGCGTCGGTGGTCGCCACTGCGAGGGTGGTCAGGTTCTCGCCGAAGATCCCGTTCGGCAGGGGGCGATGGAGCTTTCTCTCCCAGAAATCCAGCTCTTCGCGGCCGTAGGCATAGACGGCCTGATCATCGCCTCCATGGTTGAGGAGGTCGCACACCTGGTCGCCGGCCACCGCGCTTCCCGTACTTCCCGCCGTTCCGCGCTTCCCCGGGGCGGCGATGCCGACCCGGCCGTCGACCGGGCGTTTGCCGATGGCGGTCTCCTGCACGGGTGCGTGTGCCGGTAGGTGAGCCCGGCCGGCGTTGAGCGACAGTAAGGAGCCCATATCCGGAGCATAGGGGCTCGGAGCAGGCCGGATGCTTCTCCTGAGTGGTCATGTTGCGGGAGCGGCAGGAGTGCATCAATTTTCTGTTCCGCGACTCTCATATGGCCGACTCGGGCACGCCTTTTCGGCCATGGCCTTGCCAACCTATAAGCGAGCGGAGAAGATGGGGAACCGTCCGCCACTGAAAGGAAGGCGCCCCTTGACGACAGCAATGAGAAAGCAGCCGCAGTGCTGTTGATACCCATAGCCCCGGGCGAAGAAGTTATCGGGACAATCGCCCTCAAGGCCGCCGAACAAGGAGTGAAGGACGGCGCCGTCGTATCGCTCATCGGGATGGTCCTGAAATGCGCTGTGAGCACCATGGAAAAGGGCGACCCGACGAATGACATCATCGTCGAATACTCCCAGGCTCTTGAGCTGAGCGGGAACGGTGAGATCAGGGACGGAAAGGTACACATTCACGCAGTCCTCGGCGCCGAGGGGAACAGGGCCGTGTCCGGGCATCTGCACTGGGCTACCACCGGAAAGGAGACGACCAACGCGTACATCGTGCCACTGGACTGAAGCACGGGCGAAGGGGGTTCACGTGACGGCGACCGGACCGATACTTCGAGAAGCCGTTCTGAACAATGGCGTCCGCATGCCGAGAGTCGGACTGGGGACATGGCGCTTGAAGGGGCCCGAGGGAGAGGCCGCTGTCCTTTCCGCTCTCTCGGCCGGCTACCGGAGCGTGGACACGGCGTCGCAGTACGGCAACGAGGAGGCGGTCGGCCGGGCGATCCGCCGATCAGGTGTCGCACGCGAGGAACTGTTCGTCACCACCAAGCTGTGGAACACGGAGCACGCCCACGACAGGGCTCTGCGGGCGTTCGACGCCAGCCTGTCCGAGCTGGGTCTCCAGTACATCGACCTCTACCTCGTGCACTGGCCCGCATTCCGGCAGGACAGATACGTCGAGGCGTGGCGGGCTCTTGAGAAGCTCTACGCCGATGACCGGGTCCGGGCGATCGGTGTCTCCAACTTCACGGTGCGGGCACTGGGCAGACTCCTCGACGAGACCGGCGTCGTACCGGCGGTCAACCAGGTCGAATTGCACCCCGGCTTCCAGCAGGCCGACCTACGCGCCTTCCACCTGGAGCACGGCATCGCCACGGAGGCGTGGAAGCCCCTGGGGCGGGGTGCGGAACTCCTCAGCGATCCGCGCCTGCGGGCAGTCGCCGATAAGCACAGGCGCACACCAGCGCAGATCGTCATCCGATGGCACGTCCAGTTGGGAAATATCGTGATCCCCAAGTCGGCGACGCAGTCGCGCCTCGCCGAGAACGCCGCCGTCTTCGACTTCGCACTGGAAGACAGTGACATGTCGGAACTGGGGCTGCTGAACTCCGGAGAGCGCCTCGGCGAAGATCCGGAGAGGGTCTGAGAGACGCTCGCCCGGGCGCGCCGTTCATCTGCCGCGGCCGCCCGTGGTCTGCCTCGACATCGCCATGCAGTGATCCCGGAAGGTGGACGTGAAACTGTGAAGAGCTTGTTGCCGCCGATCGTCGTACTGCCTGAACCCTTGACCCCTTGTAAGAGCGACCCTGCCTTCTCCGGGATCGAGGACGCGGCGGGGCTTGCCGGTCAGGCGGCCGGTGCCCTCGACCGGTTTCCGGCTTTCAGCGGTCCGCAGGTGCGAGAGGCGGGTCTCTGCGCGGCGCTGGCTCCCCTGGAGCGACTGGAATGTCTGCTGGCCGCCCGACTGGACAGCGGTGGCGAGGAGTTCGCCGCGAAGTCGCTCGTCCAGCGGTATTTCAGGATACGCACGGCCGATCTGGATTCTGCTCAGGCGTCCGCCCAGGCGATCGGCGTTCTCGTACGGTCACTCAACGATCTGCGTTCGGCGCCACTGGCCGGCGCCCAGACGACGCGGGAGACAGCGGCGATCCGGCAGGTGCTGATCGACCAGGGTGCCCATGGCGATGCGGCATGGGTCGACGGGCCCGGGCCACCGGGCCGGCCGCTTCCGGAACAGACGTCCCAGCACTGGTTCTCCCGCTGGATCAGCGCCCATCAGCTGCACGCCCTTTTCAATGTGCACGCCGCCCTGGCCATCGGCCGGGCCGTCGAGAATCTGCACGACCACGACGTGCAGTCGGCCACGGCGCACATCCGTCGCGCCACCGTCTATGTGAATGGCTTCTCGGCCGCCCGCGCACACGCCCTGGCGCTCCCGTCGTGGTTCTACAACGACGTGCTCCGGCCGTCGATGGCGCCTCCGCTGACCTCAGCCCCGCTCAGCGGAAGGATGCACCTTGAGTACAAGGCGTATAGGTCGCAGATATCGCGACTGCTGAACGAAGTCCCGCTCGGTCTCGGTGAGCTGGCGGACCACGAGCCCGACCTGGCCTTTGCCCGCGAGGCTCTCCTGGAGGCCGATCTGCTCGACTCCGAGAACCACGTCTGCCTGGTCGAACCCGTCGTGGGTCATGCCAAGTCCCTGATCCAGAACGCGAGCAGCAATGGCCACGCCCTGTCCATCCTGCGGGGCATACGGGATCGCCGGGCTGCCGGCATCCGCACTTTCGTCCGCGGCGGCCAGCTGCCGCCCGCGGAGGACGGCGCCGAGCGCAGCTGACCTGGCGGGGCAGGAGTCGTCGCAGTTCGGGAAGCCGCCGCACCGGCGACCGCGAGGGCGACGGCTGGACTGAGCGGTTCGGAGGATCCTGTGGAATGCGAATCCGCCCGTATCGCCCTTGCCGTGCAGGGCCTCGGCAGCCTTGAGGGGCGGGAGCGCGAAGGTCCGGGGATGCACCTGGACCAGTGCCCGCCGTGCCGTTCCGAGCCACGCGCGTTCGCCGTCCCGGCCGTGACCGCCCGGAGTGCGCCGCCCCGACGCCCTGCCCGCATTGCGGGGCTCGTTTCAGCGGTGAGGGATCGGCCGCCCGAGGGCGGTGGCGAGCTCGTCGAGGTGCCCTGCGACGGGACCCGCGGTGAGCAGGCCGCTTCCCGCTCCGGCCAGTTCCCTCTGCGCGGGCCTGAGCGCGGCGTAGGCCGTCTCTTTCGGATCTTGTCGGCCGAGCCCGCGGCGTCCGGTGCCGTGCCCGGCAAGGCGGAGGGGCGCCCGTGTAC